>CBFHJC010000099.1:7072-7327 GCA_965656045.1 Aequoribacter sp. | reverse complement strand
AAGGCATTCATGGCGGCATCGAGAAGTGGTCGCGACGTTTGATGCCACTCCTTATCCTCTCTATCGCCGGCTTGGCTATTTATGTACTCACCCTCCCCGGTGCGATTGACGGACTCAAAGTGTACTTGCTGCCGGATTTTAGCAAAGCAATTTCACCTAACCTGCTCATAAACGCCTTGGGCGCTGCATTTTTTAGCCTTTCATTGGGGGTTGGAACAATGCTGATATACGGCTCATACATCAGTGATGATGAGC
>CBFHJC010000099.1:0-7062 GCA_965656045.1 Aequoribacter sp. | reverse complement strand
CACTTACCCTCGCTGGGGGGCTGGGTAACTGCAACCGACGTTGGTATCGCTGTGCTCGCGGGTTTCCTGATACTTCCCGCCATGTACGTAGCTCTGAACAATGGCGTCGAGATATTTAGCGCATCAGGACAGCTACTCTCTGAAGATACCCTGATTTTTACGGTGCTGCCGGCCCTATTTAACAGTATGGGACCCACAGGTCTTATTATTTCAACCATCTTCTTTCTACTGATGACAGTTGCCGCTCTGACGTCATCAATTTCAATGCTGGAAGTCCCAGTGGCCTACACTATCGAAAACACCTCGGTGTCTCGCACGACCACTACTTGGATCGTCGGTATTCTCATTGCCTGCATCAGCGCCATAATCATTGTCAACTTTGAGTCATTATTTGGACTCGTGATCACCGTGACCACTCGCTACAGCCAGCCACTATTGGGCTTTATGTTCTGTATATACGCGGGCTGGCTCTGGCGCCGTGACTCACTTCTAAAAGAGCTGCAAAAAAATCACCCAAATGCTGAAAACGAATGGTTTTGGCGGATTTGGCCGGGCTATGTCAAAGTGATATGCCCTTTAATTATCTTGGGTATCTTTTATCAATCTCTCTAGAACAGCCGTTATCCTGGTCGCTTTGGCTCAGTCTGAGCCATCTCGGCCGCGGTAGCGCTGCCACACGTCTCCAATAAAAAAGAGCCCGTAGCCCACCGACCCCAAGGCGAAAACAGCCGCGACCCAATCGCCAGTCAAGGTGTACATGTACGCCGAAAACGCAAACATAACCGATGAGAGAATCATCCCGACCCATTTGCCGGTGTCCGACATGACTGTTCTCCTTCTACCTTGAATTAAGTTCGAGTTTACTGCGCCAGACGCATCGTTTGAAAGAGATATTCTTTGAAAAGCTTGACCAGATCCTGCCCTCCTCGATTATGGGGCACGTCTTTCTTGCAGGGCGCTGCGGCTCATGGTGCTCGCGGCCAAACTTGTAGCTCGGGCCCTAAAGTGATAGAGTCGCGGCCCTTTCAGAGCAGGCTCATGCATGCTCACATCGGCTAAACAAGGCTTTTATTTTGCAAACTCTTAAGCAGCAATGGTTCGCTAATATCCGTAGCGACCTTCTGGCTGGGCTCGTCGTTGCCCTAGCGTTAATACCTGAAGCAATTGCTTTCTCGATCATCGCCGGAGTCGATCCCAAGGTGGGATTGTACGCGTCGTTTTGCATTGCCGCGGTCACCGCCTTTATGGGAGGGCGACCCGGCATGATATCGGCTGCAACCGCGGCGATGGCGCTCCTCATGGTCACCCTCGTCCGAGATCACGGACTGGAGTATTTGCTCGCAGCAACCATACTAACGGGTGTACTACAGATCGTTGCTGGTTGGATTCGGCTGGGTGTGTTGATGCAGTTCGTATCTCGATCGGTGATCACGGGTTTCGTGAACGCACTGGCTATTTTGATATTTTTGGCTCAGTTACCCGAGCTAACAGGCGTGACCTGGCACGTTTACGCCATGACCGCTGCTGGCTTGGGGATCATTTATCTGTTTCCCTATCTGACTAAGGCGATCCCCTCCCCTCTGGTTGCCATCGTGGTGCTCACCGCGTTATCGCTCGTTCTCAATATCGATATTCGCACTGTAGGCGACCTTGGTGAGCTACCCGATAGCCTCCCGATTTTCTTACTGCCCGATATCCCACTTACGCTTGAAACGCTCCTGATTATTTTTCCGACCTCAGCGACCCTCGCGTTGGTGGGCCTGCTCGAATCGCTTCTTACGGCGTCGATCGTAGATGACTTAACCGATACCGATAGCGATAAAAATCGCGAATGCGTCGGACAGGGTTCAGCCAATATCGTCGCTGGTTTATTCGGAGGCATGGCGGGTTGTGCAATGATAGGACAGTCAGTCATTAACATTAAATCTGGCGGTCGCGGTCGCTTGTCGACCCTATGCGCAGGTGTTTTTCTGATTATCTTGCTCGTCCTTGCAGGTGACTGGGTGGCGCAAATTCCAATGGCTGCGTTAGTCGCAGTGATGATTATGGTCTCTATCGGTACTATGAACTGGCAGTCCATCGTCGATCTAAAGCATCATCCAAAGAGTTCAAGCGCAGTCATGCTTGCTACTGTCGCTGTTACTGTGTCGACCCACGACTTAGCCAAAGGTGTCATCACGGGTGTGCTACTTTCAGGGCTCTTCTTTGCACAAAAAGTAGGCCGATTCATGGTGGTTAAGTCTGCCGCAGAAGAAGATGGCCGGAGACGACGCTATCGGGTTTCAGGTCAGGTCTTCTTCGCATCCGCTGACCGTTTTATCGCCCAGTTCGACTTCCGAGAGGTGATAGAAACCGTGCAAATCGATGTAACAAGAGCTCACTTTTGGGACATTACGGCGATCAGCGCGCTGGACAAGGTAGTTCTTAAGTTCCGCCGTGAAGGCACCGAGGTTGAGGTTATTGGACTAAATGAAGCCAGCGCCACCTTAGTCGATAAATTCGGCATGCACGACAAAGAGGATGCCCTCGATCTTGTGGGAGGACACTAAGCATGCCACGAACGCTTATAGAGCAAGTCACACTCGCCGCCGTCGATCGTTCCTCATTTGCCGCTGCCGTCACCGACTATGCAAGCTGGGCAGCGCAACGGCTCGGCACACCTCTCGAATTACTCCACGTTATTAATCGCCATCCCGAGGTCGCAAGTGATCAGAGTGATCGCAGCGGGGCTATTGGTATCGACGCCCAGGCTCAATTACTCACCAACTTATCAAATGACGATGAGCAACGCAGTAAAGTGGCTCGAGAGGCAGGTCGAGTCTTTTTGGCAGACCTACAGCGTCGTAGTCTCACCCAAATATCGGGTTCTGTAGATATCAAGCAACGGTTCGGCTCGTTACACGAAACTCTGATTCAGCGTGAGCCCTCGGTACAGCTTTTTGTGCTTGGCCGCAGAGGAACCTCGGCTCAGATCACTCAGCGCGATTTGGGCAGAAACCTAGAGCAAGTAGTCAGAGCCCTTCATAAGCCCATTCTGGTAGCCACTGACGCTTTTTCTGAACCGACACGGGCATTGTTTGCCTTTGATGGCAGCCATATTTCAAAAAGGGGGGTGCGTATGCTCGCAGCCAGCCCTTTGCTGCGAAATATCCCGATTGACTTGCTCAATGTTGGCCATGCCACAGCAGCGAAGCAAGATCGGCTCGACTGGGCGGCCCGAAAACTCAAAAAAGCCGGCTTTGACATCACCACCGATATCATTGCCGGGGATCCAGAAACCGTCATCGCCCGCGAAATCACAGAGCGATCTGCCGACTTTTTGATCATGGGCGCTTACAGCCACTCACCATTAAGATCTTGGTTGTTCGGAAGTAAAACATCTGATTTGTTGCGGTCGGCAACAGTACCCACACTACTGTTGCGCTAAGCGCTCATTATTTGGTCACAGGCCCTCATGGCATCCCGCATCGCGCCCTCGATGTAGCCCACACCCTGACTGTCACCAATGGTATAGACGGTATCGGCACCTTCGGCGGCTAGTGACAGATTCGGTCCCGCGCCGCGTGCCACAATAATGCTATCGGCCGGCACTTGTTTTTGCTCTCCTCTGCCGTTCTGGTAATGCACCGCGCTGCCCTCAAAGCGGACCTCGCTCACACCGCGTGACAACCTGACTCCATGCTCTTTCAGCTCTGCTAAAAGACGTAATCTTCTGACTAGCGTCAAGCCAGACCCCATACGCGGTTCCTCGTGCAGTACGGTAACGTCTCTGCCCCGCTCGTGTAGAAATTCTGCTAGCTCGAGTCCAACCAAATCACCACCAACAATAACGATACGATGCCCTAATGGCATCCAAAAGTGCGAGATGCGTCGCACTAGGTCGAGTTTCCGTATCAAGCCCGTAGTATTTCCGAGTCCCACCAAAGCGCGAGTCAACCAAGAGGTCTTCTTCAATAGAGACTGATCAAAATCACCAAGCATCAGTCGACGCATGTCCTCACCACTATAAACATTAGATCCGTCATTACCCGGAATATCGGGCATGAAACGGGTCGCACCGTTTGCCATAATGAGTGCGTCAGGCGCATAACGCTCTATCATCGAGGGTGTTGCCTCGGTATTCAGCAGAACCTCGATAGGCAAACGCTCTACCTCTTTGATCAACCATTCCAACAAGCCTTGGTTGGGCTGATAGGCGAGCGCGGCAAAGCGCAATGTGCCGCCCAACACAGGTCCCTTCTCGATCAGGGTCACTTTGTGCCCGTGCTCAGCTAATCGCCTTGCAGACTCCATTCCTCCGGGACCGCCGCCGACAATAACGACGCGCTTCACTGTTTTGGTCGATGACTCACTCCGAGTGTACTCAACGCCCAACTCAGGATTCACTGCACATAACATCGGTTGTACGTTATAAATCGCACTGACACAGGTATAGCAGTACACGCACGGACGAATATCTTGTGCTCGCCCTTCCGCAAGTTTGTTCGGCAACTCCGGATCCGCGAGAAGCTTACGACCCATCATCAAAAAATCGTAATGACCGGCATGAATGGCTTCGTTAGCCGAAGGTAGCTCGATGCGTCCCGAGGTAATCACCGGGATAGACACACACTGCTTAATCCGAATCGCTGCATCGACATTGCTATTCTGTGCGTGTGGGATATTCGAGGCCGAGTGCATCTTGCCCTGACCCACATCATGATAGGCAGATACGGTGAGTGCATTCGCACCTGCAGACTCGACAAGACGAGCGGTGACACAGGCGTTCTCAACGGTAATACCCCCAGCTTTCCCTACCTCTCGAGAATCAAGTTTCACGATAACGGGGAAATCTTCACCCACAGCTTGCCTAACGGCGGTCACCACCTCGCAGAGTAGTCGGGCTCGATTTTCGTCACTACCACCATAATGGTCAGATCTTTGGTTACTCTTGGGCGACAGGAATGAGGACAGGATGTAACCGTGCCCACCGTGGATTTCAACCGCATCGCATCCGGCCGCCACCGCTCTTCTAGCGCCGTCGGCAAATTGAGTCACCAACAAGTCAATATCGGCCTGCTCTAAAACCTTGTATTTGGGCATTCCACCTGCCCCAAAAGCCGCTAATTCCTCAAGCAAAAACCCATCAATAAAGTCGCCTTGTAGCGGCTCTGGTATCGAGGGACACCAGAGTGGGCGTCCCGCTACCGTGTCCTCTGCTGCCACCGGACCGCCATGATGCAGCTGGAGGGCAAAGGCGCCTCCCTTGGCGTGCACAGCCTCTACCAGCTCGCGCAAGCCGTCGATATATTTATCATCCGATATCGCTATTTGATTGGGCTGGACGCACCCAATGGGGTACGCGACCCCGCAAGCCCCAGAGATGATCAAGCCCACTCCACCCGCTGCCTGGGTTTCATGGTATTTGCGGATGCGCGCACCGGAGCGACCATCAAGCTCGCCAAAGTTGGCGCCCATAGCGGCTACGATCATACGATTCTTTAATTGCAACGATCCGATCTGCCCGGCCGCTAGTAGATGAGGGTATGCAACAGCCATAATAACTCCCAAAAAAAGACTTTACCTTGGCAAACGGTAAGTCCCTAAATCTCTAAAACCCTAAATCTATAAACCCCTACACCACTTTTAAGTTCAACAGTGAAAGAACGATCCAAGACGCGGTAACTAGGGTAAAAATAACATCTTAATAGTGGACAGACTCATCCCCAGGGTCAGACGTCGCTTTTCATTCGAATGAACGGCAAGGCCATTAAAGCCACTAGCAGCCCGCCGGCAAAGAGCGCGAAAGCAGGCGCATAACCACCGGTGACATCAAAAATATATCCCGCCAAGGGCGCGCCAACCAGTGTGAGCGGCATGATGACAGGATTCATCATACCCATCACGCGGCCATAGTTAGCAGCACCAAATAGGATCGCCAGAATCGAGCCCCAGACGGGTAGCATGCCACCAGTAGCAAACCCCATAAAACCGCTCGCCAGCATAAAGATCGAAAAGTTGGCGCTTGTCGCAAACAGCAATAAAGCTATGATCACGCACAAAATGGACGCTGCGTAACCAAGCCGCAAATCAACGCGGTCTGCTATCGTGCCAAACCCAATTTTGCCCGCGATACCCGCCACGGCAAGAATAGAAATCAAGAACGCACCCTGCTCGGCGCTGAGTCCTTTATTGAGCGCCAGCGGCACTAAATTACTCAAAACGCCGGTGTAAGCGCAAAAGAGCAGGCTCATCACCAAAGCAATAAGCCAAAAGTTTCGATCTGCCATTAAGCTTTTAAATGTAATCGCTTCCGGTAAAACAAGGGGAGCGTCTGCGTCCAAAGCGACACCATCGGCGCCTAGGCCCCTCTCCTTAGGGCTATTGACGACTAACATAACAGCGGGAATCGTTACGACTAGGCACCCTAGCGCCAGTATCCTCAGCGCATCCCGCCACTCGTAGGCCTCTATTAGCCACTGAATCACGGGAGGGAATACGAAACCGCCAACCGAGGTGCCAATGGCGGCGAGACCTAAGACCATGCCGCGCTTACGACTGAACCATCGAGCAAGTAAGGTCGACGTCGTTAATGGGCCGAGCAGATTGAGGCCAAGCATCATGAGAAGACCGTAGATCAGCGGTACTTGCCAGCTAGCGGTGGTGAACGACAACAAAAAGTAGCCACTACTCATCCCCAGCACGCCAATCAGCATCATTGAACGCAGGCTCCAACGATCGATCAAACTCCCGAATAGCGGAGACATGATGCCGCCAACGAGTGTCATCAGCGTAATACCGAGCATCATCGTGACCCGACTGGCCTCGAATTCAAGACCCAAAGGTACGGCTACAACGCTATAGCTGTACATAATCGCGCCGTTACTTACCATCAGCAGCAAAAACGCAATAATTGCTAAATACCAGCCATAGAACATATACACCGCCCGCTATGTGATCTGTACCTTTCAACCTTAAGGCTATGTCACATTGAAGCAAACGTACATAGACCGTCTGTAGTAAACTAGAATCCCACGTAACCAAGCGCAACGGCCTGCCCATGTTGTCACTAGCACCCTCGCC
>CBFHJC010000098.1:0-7338 GCA_965656045.1 Aequoribacter sp. | reverse complement strand
AGAAACGCGCCTGAATCGGTACGATCCCAGATCTCGATCTAGAGAGCAACGGATTGAGCGCTCTCTCGGTTCCGGCGTCATTTTATCAGAAGACGGCATTATATTAACCAATCGCCACGTCATTACCGATGCTGATGCCATTCAGGTTCTACTGAATGACAATCGAACCGCAAATGCTGAGATCATCGGTGCTGACCCTGCAACCGATCTCGCGGTCTTAAAAATAGATCTTCAAGATCTCTATCCAGCGGTTATGGGAGACTCCAACCGCGTGCGTGTCGGCGACGTTGTCCTGGCCATTGGAAATCCACTCGGATTTGGACACTCAGTAACACAAGGTATTATTTCAGCACTCGGGCGCTACGGCTTCCAGGGTGGCGCCTATTATGAGGACTACATCCAAACGGATGCGACCATTCATATGGGGAATTCAGGCGGCGCGCTGATTAACACCCAAGGCGAATTATTGGGCATCAATTCCTTAATCTACACCGGTGGCGGCAGCGCTTCTGCAGGGATCGGAATTGGTCTTGCCGTCCCCATTAATCTCGCGCTTTTTGTCGCTCAAGACATCATTGATTACGGACGCGTCATTCGCGGCTGGATGGGGGTTAGCGTGCAACCTCTCATCTTGAGAGATCAGAAAACACTGAATCGAGGCGCATTACTGGTAACTCAGACCAGTGTCGACGGGCCAGCCGATCGAGCCGGCATTGAGCCGGGCGATGTCATTACAGCGATAAACGACGAGGCCGTCACCGACGGGCGTATCACCATGCATCGCATTGCTCTGCTCAGACCGGGAGACATCGTCAACGTGACACTGATGAAAGAGAGTGGTGACGTTGAAACAGTGAACGTCGTACTCGGCGCACTGAAGACCGACGAGGGCTAACCTTACTCGGGCTGAGTTTTCGAGATTCGATACCGAGCGCTCTCGGCATGCGCGTCAAGGCCCTCTGCCTCGGCCAGTAACGAGGCACAATGGCCAAGCGCGGTGGCACCTTGAACCGAGAGATCAATCACTGACGAGCGCTTCTCAAAGTCATAGACCCCGAGCGGAGAGCTGAACTTGGCGGTACCCGAAGTCGGCAAAACATGATTGGGGCCGGCGCAGTAATCGCCCACTGCCTCAGTAGATTGAGCGCCCAGGAAAATGGCCCCAGCATGTTTTATTTGCTCGAGCAGATCGGCGGCGTCAGACACCGCTAATTCTAAATGTTCCGGTGCCAACTGATTACTGATCTGCGCCGATTCGCTCAAATCACACGTCAGAATAAAAGCGCTTCGATTGGACAGCGATTGTTCAATAATAGATGCGCGCGTCATAGTTGGTAGCAATCGATCGATACTGGATTGCAAAGCCTCGAAGTACTCGGCCTGGTCACAGATCACGATCGCCTGAGCCATTTCGTCGTGCTCGCACTGCGCGAACATATCCATCGCAATCCAATCGGGATTCACAGAGCCATCGGTAATAATAAGCACCTCAGAAGGCCCGGCGATCATATCTATTCCGACTCGCCCAAAAACGGCTCGTTTCGCTGCGGCAACGTAAGCATTTCCGGGACCCACAATTTTATCGACAGCGCGGATAGACTCTGTGCCATACGCCAATGCAGCAACCGCCTGAGCACCGCCTATCGTCCACAACTCGTCAACGCCAGCCAGCTCAGCAGCCGCGAGCACCCAATCGTTCATGACGCCATTGGGCGCCGGCGTCACCATCACAATGCGCTGCACACCAGCGACCTTGGCCGGAATGGTATTCATCAGTACCGAGGACGGGTAGGATGCCTTGCCACCTGGCACATAGACCCCAACCGAATCGAGTGGTAACACTCTCTGCCCCACGCGATTGCCTAACGAGTCAGCGATCGACCAACTTGCCTGTTTCTGATGCTCATGAAACCAGCGAATACGATCCGCAGCGAGTTCGAGTTGCTGATAGTCCTGACTGGGCAATCGAGCTTTAGCGGCCGCCCAAACCTCACGCTTAACGTTGAGCAAATCCACTGACTCGACAGCGCGCTGATCAAAACGATTGGTCAGACTGAGCAAAGCAGCGTCACCCTCTTTCCGGATCTGCGCAATAATCGCATCGGCCGCATCGATGACTGCTCGATCCAGCGCGCCCTGCGACTCTGTCAGCGCAGCCAGTTCGGCATTGAAATCTTTATCGGTGCTGCGCAGTAGCTTTACTTTCGACATTCACTGATCTCCTGCAACGACAGACTCGAGGCGCTTAATCAAGTCTGTTATCTGATCGTGATGTGAACGCATCGCTGCCTTATTAACAATGAGGCGAGAGCTGATATGCGCTATGGTCTCAAGAGGCTCCATCCCGTTGGCTCGAAGTGTATTGCCTGTATCGACAATATCGACAATCTCGTCTGCCAAGTTCATCAATGGCGCCAGCTCCATTGCACCATACAGCTTGATGAGCTCGACTTGCAGCCCCTTATCGGCGTAATAATCTCTCGCGATATTGACGAACTTGGTTGCCACCCGCAGCTTTCCTTGAGACACAACGCGATCGCGCAGCACCGCAGTCATCAAACGGCATTGAGCGATGCGCAAATCGAGCGGTTCGTAGAGACCATCTGCCCCCTGTTCCAGCAAGATATCTTTGCCAACCACGCCCATTTGCGCTGCGCCGTAACGAACATACGTGGGGACGTCGATACCACGAATAATGATCAGTGATACGTCAGGTAAAGTGGTTGCGAACACCAGTTTACGACTGGTGTGCACGTCATCTAAAGGGACAATGCCTGCCTGCGCTAGCAGAGGCAGTGTATCCGTCAAGATGCGCCCCTTGGTGAGCGCTATAGTCAACATAAAACGGCCTCTGACTCAGTGGATGCGTCTAATATCAGCGCCCAGCGATTGAAGCCGCTCTTCAATACACTCGTAGCCCCGATCAATGTGATAGATCCGATCAACTATGGTCTCTCCATGAGCGACCAAACCGGCGATGACCAGACTGGCAGAAGCTCTTAAATCACTCGCCATGACAGGAGCTCCCTGAAGTTCGCACTGCCCTTCAATGATCGCTGTATTGCCCTGAATCTTGATATTCGCCCCCATGCGAATCATCTCGTGTGTCTGAACCAAACGATTTTCGAACACGGTTTCGATCACCGTTGACACGCCCTCTGCCACTGCGTTCATTGCCGTAAACTGCGCCTGCATGTCGGTAGGGAACCCAGGATACGGCGCAGTCTTGATATCGACAGGCAAGGGTCTGCGGCCATGCATATCAAGGTGAATCGTCTTACCGTCGATAGTAATGTCCGCGCCCGCGTCGCGAAGCTTTTGTAAAACGACATCCATGGAGCTGGGCTCGGCCCCTCTCAGCGTAATTGCACCACCTGTTGCAGCGGCAGCCACCAAGTATGTGCCACTCTCGATTCGATCAGGCATGACGCTAAATTCGCAGTGATGCAGACGATCGACGCCCGTAATAACGATCCGATCAGTACCATGCCCGCGAATCTGGGCTCCCATGGCAATCAGACAATTTGCCAAATCCACCACTTCGGGTTCTTTGGCGGCATTATCAAGCACGGTTTCCCCGTCGGCCAAGGCCGCGGCCATCAATAAATTTTCAGTGCCACCCACAGTGACTGTTTCCATGACAATGTGCGCACCCTTGAGCCGGCCTTCGCTGTAGGCGTGAATGTAACCTGAATCAATTTCGATTCTTGCCCCCATCGCCTCAAGACCTTTCAAGTGTATGTCCACAGGACGGCTACCGATCGCACACCCTCCCGGAAAAGACACATGCGCTTCGCCAAACCGCGCGACAAGAGGTCCAAGGACCAGGATTGATGCGCGCATAGTTTTGACTAAGTCGTAATCCGCTTTAAAGTTTGTGATTGATCGAGCATCAACCTCGACACCCAGACGCTCATCAACGACCACCTGAACCCCAAGACATCCCAGCAGCTCAATCATCGTGGTCACATCATGTAAGTGCGGTAAGTTGCGAACTACAATAGGCTCACTAGAGAGGATCGTGGCAGCGAGTATTGGCAGCGCCGCGTTCTTGGCTCCGGATACCGTAAGCTCTCCACGGAGAGGCTTACCCCCTCGAATCAGAAGCTTATCCACTATCGACTACGCCCATTAGGCGCTCGCAGGTTCATTGCGCTTCCTGCGGAGTCAGGGCTCGGATATTCACTGCATGAATAGTACCCGCTGCAATCAACTCAGCAACGGCCGCGTAGACCGCCTGCTGACGCTGGACAGGACGGAGACCTTCGAAGCGAGAGCCGATCGCGGTAATCGTATAGTGCCCACCCTGTTCCGTGACAGTCACGTCACAATCGTCTAAATGAGAGGCCACGAGGGTTTCTAAACTCTGCGCGTTCATCATTACTGCTCAGCTCCCCAAGTTGAGATTACGGTATCTATTACCGATTCAAGACAGGCAGTATCACCATCACCGCAACCAACTGCTTTTGCCGCTCTTTTCGCCGCCGATTCGAACTGGCTTCGATAAATTTCGCCTAGGTTAACGTCTTCAATAATGACATTTCTCAGTTGCCATTGCCCCTCTCTCGATTGTCCCATCTGATAAAGAACTCGATAAGGTTGGTCATTATCGCGACTGATTCGCTGTTCAATTACCGCTCTGCCTTCAGATGCCTGCTCTGGCTCCACCACTTCGATGGTTGCCTCAGCAAAAGCAATGAGGCCTTTCGCATAGGTTTCCACTAAGTTATCGCGCATCACCGCGGTAAACTCTTCAAGCTGCTGCCGAAGCCGCTGCTGTCCTTCTTCGGAGAGCGACTGATAGTAACTACGCCCGGCAAACGGGCCCATCACGCCTCGAGCGAAACCGCGGTAATCAACCACTTGATCCATTACCTGTTTGAGGTCCGCATAATACTGATCTGGGTCTGACTGCTCTGCTTGATCCGCTGCCTTTAATACCTGCATCACTGAGTCGGTTGTGGCAACAACCACATCGTAAGCGCTTTGTTCCGACTGCGCGGCGCCATGGGTGTGAAACATCAGACCCATTATTAACCCGCATAGCTTCAAAGCCTGCTGCCATTTCATACCTGTTACTCCTAATTTAATCAGCGGTTCGGTAATGCTTCGCTTCAGCTGTGTTGGCTGTATAATGACGACCGTTTGCAATGTCAAGTATACCTCGATTCACTCGACGCTGCGCAAATTATAGCAACCTTCTTCGGGCTCACTTCTTATGATGTTGAACATCGCTGCCATTGTTATTGGAATTATGGTTCTGATCTGGAGCTCGGATCAATTTGTCGAAGGGGCTGCCTCAATCGCACGGAAATTGGGTGTCTCGCAGCTCGTCATCGGGATGACCATTGTTTCAATAGGTACCTCTGCCCCAGAGATCGTGGTGTCCGTGATGGCAGCACTTGACGGCGCTGGCAATTTAGCCGTGGGGAACGCACTGGGATCCAATATCGCCAATATTTCATTGGTACTGGGTATTACTTTGCTGCTAGCGCCACTGCTGTTGCGCTCGAGTTATCTCAACCGCGAATTCCCACTGCTGTTCGGGGTGACTGTGATCGGCGCTATCTTGGTTGCCGACGGCGAACTCGACCGCTTTGATGGGCTAGTACTCCTCACCTGCCTGGCTTTCGCACTCGCAAAAATGGCCAGAGATGCACAACAAGACAATCTCATTGCAGAGGAGCTGACAGCGGACCATGCCGCCGAGATGAGCGCTTCCTACCCGTGGTTACGATTCATTGGAGGCGCCCTCCTGCTGATAGCCAGTTCGCGTGCACTGGTGTGGGGGGCAGCGAGTATCGCTGACACACTCGGTGTATCAGAACTGATCATCGGACTTACGATTATTGCGATCGGCACGAGCCTACCAGAACTTGCAGCGTCAGTAGCCAGCGCTAAGAAAGGGCATGCCGAGATCGCGCTGGGGAATGTCCTTGGATCGAACTTATTCAACTTGCTCGCGGTACTCCCAATACCGGGGTTACTTGCACCACTGGCCTTAGATGCCTCGGTGCTTACTCGAGACTACCCGGTGATGCTCGCCCTCACCGCGCTTCTCGGCCTAGCCCTATACCTGACGTTCCGGCAGGCTCGAGTCCAACAAAAGCCGCCTATCATGGGGAAAGCCTGGGGACTTATTTTGCTCTTGTGCAGCATTTGCTACTACACTGCACTGATTATTGACACTGGTTACGGATCATGAAACGCGTAGACCCTGTTAAATCGCTAGAATCAGCGCGCCGGACCTTCGCACTCGAATCGACTGCAGTTGCCGAATTGGCCGATAAACTCGACGCTCAGTTTATCACTGCGTGCGAGCTTATGATTGCCGCTCAAGGTAGAGTCATTGTGACTGGGATGGGTAAATCAGGACATATCGCACGCAAAATAGCAGCGACCTTAGCCAGCACAGGCACGCCAGCCCACTTCGTACATCCTGGCGAAGCAAGTCATGGAGATATGGGCATGATTACAGGTCAAGACGTCGTAGTAGCACTATCAAACAGCGGCAATGCGACCGAGATCCTGACCCTACTCCCGCTGCTCAAAAGGTTAGGCGTACCGGTCATTGCCATGACCGGAAATCCAAACTCAGCGCTGGCCAGCGTCGCGAATGCTCACCTGGACACCGGGGTCACAACAGAGGCTTGTCCACTCGACCTCGCACCCACCTCGAGCACGACGACCGCCCTAGTGATGGGCGACGCGCTTGCGATCGCTCTGCTCGAAGCGCGCGGATTCACGGCCGAAGACTTTGCCTTCTCTCACCCGGGTGGGAAGCTCGGACGCAAGCTTCTCCTGAAAGTAGAAGATGTGATGCGCAGCGGTGATGATGTCCCGAAGGTATCAACTCATACTCAACTCATCGATGCCCTGCTCACCATTAGCCAAAAAGGCTTAGGGATGACCACCGTGACCGATGACGACGAGATGCTACTGGGACTCTTCACCGATGGTGACTTGCGCCGTACTCTGGACAAAGGGTTTGATATCAGCACCACGGCAATTTCTGAAGTCATGACAACGGGTGCCAAAACAATAGCGCCAGCGCAACTCGCTGCTGAAGCGCTCAACATCATGGAAACTTACAAAATATCGGCATTGGTCGTGGCTGAAGCGGGTCGCGTAAAAGGCGTCATCCATCTGATGGATCTCTTAAGAGAGGGCATCGCATGAGACCGTTTGAAAATCTTCAATTACTGGCCCTAGATGTCGATGGTGTGCTCAGTGATGGGCGCCTCTACTACACAGACCAAGGCGAGGAATTCAAAAGCTTTAACATTCGCGATGGGCTGGGTATTAAGCTGCTGCAACGAGCGGGGATTACCGTCGCTA
>CBFHJC010000097.1:0-7352 GCA_965656045.1 Aequoribacter sp. | reverse complement strand
AATCAACCAGAGATGAGAATGCTCGAGAAATAACGATATTAAAGGGCTGAAGAGGCTTAAAGTTCTCTATTCGTGCGTGTTCGACCAGTAAATTATCAATTGAGAGCTCTATCGCTACCTGGCGTAAAAAGCGCGTTTTTTTACTGTTACTATCCAGCGCCGTGACCATCTGCTGCGGATTGGTAATAGCAAGCACCACACTCGGTAAACCGGCACCTGCGCCTACATCCAGTACACTAGCTTCTTGGCAGTATGGCGTTACCGTCAAAGAGTCTAAAATGTGGCGTATTGTGATTTCGTGTGGATCGCGAATAGAGGTTAAGTTATAGGCTTTATTCCACTTCACCAACAACTCAACGTACTCTATCAGGCGCTCAGAAACCTCTGGAGTTAAATCGATTCCAAGCTCTTTAGCGCCCTCAGCTAACAGATTGAGAAGCGGCTCGGGTGCACTATGCACGCTTCAATTCTGCCACTGTAGCTCGATGTTTCTTTAGATAAACAACCAATAAAGACAGAGCTGCTGGCGTCATTCCAGCAATTCGACTTGCCTGATCAATCGTGACAGGTTGAACAAGTTTCAGTTTTTGGCTTAGCTCGCTTGAAAGTCCCGAGACCAAAGAATAATCAAAATCCGTAGGGATTTGAACAGCTGTTTGTGTAGACATTCTTTGAACGTCCTGCTCTTGTCGAGCGATGTAACCTTCGTATTTTGACTCGATCTCGAGTTGTTGTGCGACATCTTCGCGACAACCTTTTGATTCGTCTAGCAAGGCAATGGTGCGATAGGTCACTTCTGGTCGCTTCAAAAGGTCTGCCAAGGAGTACTCCCTTGTTAAGGTAACCCCAGCTTCCGCCTCCAGCGTTTTTGCTTCACTAGATCCGGCTTGTACAAAAATCGTTTTTAATCTTGTTTTCTCTTGCGCTAAAGAACTCATTTTAGATTGAAAATCCGACCACCGCGCCTCGGCAACCAAGCCTAACTCATACCCTTTTGGCGTCAAACGCTGATCCGCATTATCTTCCCTAAGGAATAATCGATGCTCCGCCCTGGAAGTAAACATTCGATACGGCTCAATCGTGCCCTGAGTCACAAGGTCATCGATCATAACCCCAATGTAGGCTTCTTTTCTTGAAGGGGTCCAGGCAGGTTGCTCCTTTACAAGAAGCGCTGCATTAAGACCCGCTATTAAGCCTTGTGCTGCTGCTTCTTCATAACCCGTCGTCCCGTTGATTTGTCCTGCGAAAAAGAGCCCTTTGATGACTTTGGTTTCAAGTGTATGCAAAAGCCCACGAGGGTCAAAAAAGTCATATTCGATCGCATAACCGGGTCGAACTATGTGTGCTTGCTCAAATCCTTTAATGCTTCTGACCAAGCGATACTGAACATCGAACGGTAAGCTTGTCGAAATACCGTTGGGGTACAGCTCGTTGCTTGTTAAGCCTTCCGGCTCAACAAAAATCTGGTGCGACTCTTTGCCCGCAAACCGATGAATTTTATCTTCAATACTCGGGCAATATCGGGGGCCTGTACCTTCGATAACCCCAGAGAATAGCGGCGATCTATCTAGGTTTGAGGCAATAATATCGTGTGTTGTTGTATTGGTGTGCGTAATCCAGCAACACCGCTGCTCGGGATGATCCTCGACGCGGCCCATCAGCGACATGACAGGTTCCGGGGAATCTCCCCATTGCTCTTGCATGACTGTAAAGTCGACTGTTCTCGCATCGATTCTTGGCGGGGTGCCTGTTTTTAAACGATCGACCTTGAATGCCATATCGCGCAGGCGATGCGCTAAGGTTTCAGCAGCAGGGTCTCCTGCACGTCCTCCGGTACTGTTTTCTAATCCAATGTGGAGTTTTCCAGCAAGAAAGGTACCCGCTGTCAGGACCACTGTTTTCGAGCGGAAAGTAAGACCCATTTGTGTCACAACGCCGCAAACCCGTTCGCCGTCGATGACCAGATCATCAACAGCCTGTTGAAACACGGTTAAATTGGGTTGCTGATCAAGATGCTTTTTTATAGCGGCCTTATACAAAATTCGGTCCGCTTGTGCTCTTGTTGCTCTTACTGCCGGACCTTTTCGAGAGTTGAGAACCCGAAATTGGATACCCGCTGCATCGGTTGCTAAAGCCATTGCGCCACCGAGTGCGTCGATTTCTCGAACAAGTTGGCTCTTACCGATACCGCCGATGGCAGGATTACAAGACATTTGACCCAGTGTCTCGATGCTATGTGAAATCAACAAGGTTTGGCAACCCATACGCGCAGCTGCCAATGCGGCCTCTGTTCCTGCATGCCCACCACCTATAACGATAACGTCGAATGCCTGTGGATAGTCCACTGAGTAAGTGTCCTCTTTCGTTGATCTTGGCGGCGGATTATACGTGGAAAGTAAGTTTTACGACACTCTCGTCGATCTAATGTTTGGTTTTGTCTTTTTCATACGAATATTAAATAAATAATCTTATAGATAGATTATATTTTATTATAGTTATTATTAAGGGCGTTGCTTCCTGTGGGAACCTATAGAAAGTCTATTATAAACAATGCTTTATTGGTTTAAGAACACCTGTTTAAGACATGTAGAGCCCAGTGCGCGACGCGTGGATGATTTGTGGATAAAAAAGGATGTAAAACGCTGAGTGTTTTATCCAGCAGCTATACAGCGATAGTTTTATAGTTACACACAGCTTGCTCATTATTCAAAACAAGGTGTTGAAAACCTGTGTCGAACTGTGGATAACTTACTTGCCAATGCAGAAATGACTAAAGATTTCACCTAGCAAATCATCGGCTGTGAAGCGGCCTGTAATCTCGTTCAGTTGATCTTGCGCTCTGCGAAGATCTTCAGCGAGCAATTCGGATGCGCGAGTTGTTGAAAAATGCGCAAGTCCATATTCAAGTGAGTCTAATGTGCCTTGAAGTCCTGAAATATGTCTCTGTCTTGCAGATACGGCATTCTCGGTGTTATCTGAACCTGTCGCGATCTGGATTAAGTGTCTTTTTAATTGGTCTAGATGTGTCCCGTGCTTCGCAGCAATAGACACGACGCCTGTTGCTTCAGGGATATGTGGAGGTGCCGTTGTTGAGAGGTCAATTTTATTAATAACCGCGAGGAAAGGTCGAGCAGCAAGCTTTAGACCGAGAGCAGGACTCAGCAATTGGTCTATGTGATAGGTGTCATTTGGTACCGTCGTCGCGTCAATAATGAATAAAACAATGTCTGCGCTTTCAATAAGCTCTAGCGCTTTTTGTATACCGGCTTGTTCAACAGTGTCTTCGGTATCTCGGAGCCCAGCGGTGTCGACAAAAGTAAACGGAATACCTTCGATATCAATGCGCGTGTCTAGCGTATCCCGGGTGGTGCCTGGGATATCGGTGACAATAGCTTTATTGAGGCCGCTGAGTTGGTTGAGTAAGGATGATTTACCTGCATTGGGAGCACCGATTAACGCAACAGTAATCCCAGATTGTATGATTTGGCCAGTTTGTGCCGTGCGAAGCGTGGTTTTAAGAAGCGCGATAAGAGCACGCAGTTCTTGTTGAACGGTATCTGTGTGAGCAAATTCTATGTCTTCATCAGGGAAATCAATACCTGCTTCTACGAGAATGCGTAAATTTATGATGCGTGCCAGCAGGTCAGTGATGTAATCAGAAAAGGCGCCTTGCAACGACTTGTGCGCATTGCGAGCAGCGATATCGGTTGAGGCGTTAATGATGTCAGCAATTGCCTCGGCTTGGATCAGGTCAATCTTGTCATTTAAAAAGGCGCGTTTAGAAAATTCCCCGGGCTCCGCAATACGAGCACCTGATCGGCATAGTTCGCGCAGGAGTTGTTGCATTACAACGGGGCTCCCGTGAGAGTGAATTTCTACAACATCTTCTCCTGTAAATGAGCTAGGGCGGTTGAAAAAGAGCGCAATACCCGAATCGATGGGTTCCCCTTGGTGGTCAAAGAAAGAACAAAAGTGAGCGTGTCTTGGAGTTAACTCAGAGCGCTGTGTTAGAGACTGTGCGTAAGCATAGGCCTCTGGTCCCGAAATTCTGATTATCCCAACACCGCCTCGTCCTGGCGGTGTGGCAATAGCGCAAATAGTGTCAGAAGCAGAGCTCACTGAAATAGTTAAGAGCGATTCGGTATCGAGGCATTTTCAATCTGCTTGGTAATAATGTATTGCTGCGTCATAGATAGCAGATTGTTAACAACCCAGTACAGAACTAGGCCTGAAGGGAACCACAAGAAAAAGAAGGTGAACACGATAGGTAGCCACTGCATCAGTTTGGCTTGCATTGGATCAGGTGGTGGAGGGTTCAGTTTCTGCATGAACCACATGCTGGCACCCATCAAGATCGGTAAGACAAAATAGGGGTCCATAACCGAAAGGTCGTCAATCCACAGAATGAAAGGAGCATGCCGCAATTCTACACTTTCCATGAGAGTCCAATAGAGCGCAATGAATACCGGCATTTGGACGAGAATAGGCAAACATCCACCCATAGGATTAATTTTCTCTTTCTTATAAAGCTCCATCATGGCCTGGCTTTGCTTTTGCTTGTCTTCTGCGTATTGCTCGCGAATATCGAGCATTTTTGGCTGTACTCTGCGCATGTTTGCCATGGATTTGTAACTGGTCGCAGATAATTTAAAGAAGGCTGCTTTAATTAAAAAAGTGAGGAGAATAATTGCGACACCCCAATTGCCCACAAAGGAATGGATCATGTTAAGAAGCCAAAACAGCGGCTGAGCAATCCACCACAACCAACCATAATCAACGCTGAGCTCAAGATATGGCGATATTGTTTCGAGCGAGTATTGGTCTTTCGGGCCGATATAAAGCTGAGCTTCAGTAGAGACGACGGTTTGTGGCGCGATCACCGTTGCAGGGCTCAAAAATCCGGCGATATTTGCGCCTGTTTGTGTCACTCGTGTGGTGTAAGTATGAGTTTGGGTGGCGTCAGGAATCCAGGCGCTTAAGAAGTAGTGTTGAATCATCGCAATCCAACCACCACTGATCTGTTCTTTGAACGGGTCTTCGCGCATATCAGAGAATGAAAATTTCTTGAATCGATCGTCTGGCATGGTGGTAGCGGCGCCAAGGAAGGGCGCTAGGCCCATACCGGAGCTTTCAGCTGATGGATCCGGAGAGCTATCACGCTTAAGTTGGCCAAACAAATAAACCGTTTTGGTGGTATCTGGGAGAGTGTTTTCGATAGTGTAGCGGACGGTAACGAGGTGGCTTCCTCGAGTAAAAAGAAACTCTTTTACGACGCGCAAGCCAGAATCTGCGGTGTGATATAACGGCACTGAGAGTACAGGGTTATCGCCCATAAAGAATGAGGGCGCTTCCGACTCAAATCGGGCTCTGGTGGTTGAATCGATACCATCGGGGCCGATCAGCCCGCTCTGAGCGATGTATTCGCGCCGTTGGTTCTGTTCGAGCAAGACAAAAGGCTTATCGGGGTCGTCTAGTTTAGCTAGGTGCTGCTTTAAACCGCTGTAGACGATATCACCACCGTTGAGATCGATGGTTAAATCAAGCGTATCCGTTGAGACGGTGACCGAAGAGAGCCCAGTGCTAATGGTGGCATCAGATACGACGGCCGGGGAAGAGTCGATACTTACCAGATCTGGGATATCTGAGTCACTGGCCAGCACCGTTGCCTGGGTTGGTCGCTCGTTTGTGTCAGGTGTAGAAAAAGAGGCGGTGGTAATTTGAGCTTGGTTGTCCTTGAAAACGACCCATTCAGTGAGCAACATCCAAGAGAGCAGAGCCATGGCACCAATGAGTAAATAACGTTGAATATCCATAGATGATCGCTTTAATGGTGTTTATGTTGAGTTTGTGGAACGGGATCAAAGCCGCCTTCATGCCACGGATGACACTTACCTAAACGAGCGATGGCGAGAGCTGTGCCCTTAACGGCCCCATGATGCTCGATGGCAGTGATGGCATATTCAGAACACGTTGGATGAAAACGGCAGTTACGTCCCAAAAAAGGGCTGAGAAGCGCTCGATAACATTGAATAAAGAAGATAAGAGGCTGGCGCATGGCGTGTGCTATTCAAGGTGTTGATTAAGAGATTGGGAGGCCTGCGCAATAATCTTCTTAAAGGCACGATCCAGCTGTTGTCTAATTTCAGATGAATCGAGCTGCCCAGCTCCAGTGCGGCTCAACAATACCATGTCTAAAGGCAAAGTGCTTGCTTTTTGCTGTCTGAAGAGTTCTCGGGCGTGGCGCTTTACGTTGTTTCTACCAACCGCTTTTTTGATGTGTTTTTTTGCTACGACTAACCCTAAACGAGATGAGCTCGTCAAACTGGGTTGGGCTAAAAGTAGAAAGCTCCCAGCGCTGCTCTTGTATTGAGCCTGGTTGAACACATGAGCGTAATCGTGCTTGTTGAGCAAGCGTTTGCCGCGCCCAAAGGTATGGTTAGGTTCTCCCATTCCTAAAGGCTCGGAAATCAGATGGTTATGCAGATAGACGCTTGCGGCCTTTTGCTCTGCGTCTGTTGATGAGCTGTCTGCCTGATTTTGTCGCCATCCGAGCTCGGAAACCATGGGTGCGCTTTCGTTTTAACACGCTGGGTTGAAACGTTCTTTTCATGACATTGATCCGGTCAGTAAATGTTAAGAGCGTGATGAGCTCTCTCAAAGGGCGCGTAGTTTAGTGGTTTTTACAAGAGGACGCAAGCGTAAAGGACGCCAAAAAGAGCGTGTTTGTTCTGCGCGGGTGGGCCTGAAAAGACGCTGGAATTATCTACTAGAAACCAACAACTTAACAACAGGTTATCCACAGGACAGAGAAAGAAAAGGTTTTGTTTAGCGCAGCGTTTTGAATTTAAGTATATGTTTTTAATGGTTTTTTATTTATTTTAAAAAAGCGTGTGGATAAGTTTCTGAATAAGGTTTATGCTTTCTCCTGACAGAATAAACTAGGTTGAACAATGGGACTGGAGCAGCGAGAAGATCACCAAGTTAGAGGTGGCACAGAACAAACAAGACAGGCATTAGATTGGAATGATTGTCTAATTGCTTTGGCCGATCAGGTTCCCGATCAACAGTATCGAACATGGATAGCCCCCCTCAAGCTTAGTAGTGAATCAGATGCTATCGTTTTGATAGCGCCCAATCGTTTCATTCGTGATTTTGTTCATGACAAGTTCTATGAACGTATTGTTGATGTCGTTCGGAGTGCTTTGAGGGATCCGTCACGCGAGGTTGTGTTGGCAGTTCAGGCGTCTGAAGGTGCGGTGTTTGCTGACCGCACCGAGCACGAGCACAGAACGACGACGTCTGCTCTGTCTTTAAACACTATCGAGGCCACCAAATCCACCATAAAAGTTCGA
>CBFHJC010000096.1:0-7460 GCA_965656045.1 Aequoribacter sp. | reverse complement strand
TTCCCTTCTTCTGCATAGGCAGATATGCTGGCGGATACCAGCACAGTGAGTGCTAACTCTTTCATAACATCTCCTAAGTTTAATTGACAGTACTCAAATCACTAGGAGAAATGCGGGGGACCTGTGGCAGGGGGTAAGAGTCGGGTAGCCGTGATGGCCTGAGGCGCATGATGCTCAATGCCACTGAAGGCAATCCAAGTGGGCGCGGCAGGAATGATGTGGGTGCTACCGGTGATCGCAACCGGCGCGTGGTACATCCAACACTCAGCAGGTGAAGACTCATTGTGAACATGAGCTGATTCAATCGCTTGTGCCGAAATTGACGTGAACGCCGCCAACAAGACGCAGTAGCGTAGCCAGCGGACTGAGGGGGATTTCAATTGCGCCAACAGAGTTTGGATCATCGCTATACCAAAAAGGTTACCCGCCCGACTTTATACTTCCTTTCGGGCGGTGGTCAAGCCAGTTTTAGCAAGCAGACGAGTGGCACTTAGGCCCATGCCTCAAGAAAGGTCGTAATAGCGACTCTGGATTCGGGCTCATCGAGCGTCGGCGCGTGGCCCCGATGACTCAGTCGCAAGTATTCAAGATTTGGATGGCGCTGGTGCATCTTAGCGACGCACTCATCGTTCAAAATGTCCGAGAGTGCGCCATGAACCAGTAACATCGGTTTGCTCTGACAGGCATCAAAAAACTGCCACAGATCCGGCGGTACTGCTGCACCTTCAGAGGCGTCCATCGGCTTGGCAATATTGGCGTCGTAGTCCAACCGTAAACTGCCATCACTGGCTTCGCAATAAAGGTTGCGGGCAAATTGAGTCCAGTCTTCCTCGCTAAAATCAGGAAATGCGGGGCCATTGATTGCGCGCACTTGCTCTACGGCCTCACGCCAGTTGGTCGGTGGCGCTAATTTACCCACGTAAGCTTGAATCCGCGCCAGGCCGACTGGATCCACCTCGGGGCCGATATCGTTAATGACCAAAGCTTGTATTCGTTCAGGCGCCATCGCTGTCATGAGGAAACTCATAATTCCGCCCATTGAAGTCCCAATCAGCGACACACGGTCAACGCCCAAGGTATCGAGTAAGGTGAACATATCTTGGCAATACACTGCCGGCTGATAGTTAGCCGGATTCGGATCATATTCAGATCGACCGCGACCGCGCTGATCGACAGCGATAACTCGATAATTTTCTGACAGCGCCTCGGCCAAACCCGCAAAATCCATAGAGTTCCGCGATAAACCATGCATACACAGCACTGTCGGTACCATCACTGATTGCGATCCGGCACACGGGTAGTCGCGGGCATACAAGGTAAGACCATCGTGGCTTTGATAGAAAATATCCTGATACATAAGCGCTGCCTCCCGGGGTACGTTCAAATCATCTTTTGATTTGCGCGGTAATAATCCAAGTCAACCTAGTGTACTAGCGTGCGACGGGGCGCGTCATCCACAGCCCAGCCAATCCAACAGCAAAGGCGCCAATAATGCCCCAGGCCGCCGATATCGCAGGGTTGGCTACGCCGGCAAATAGATTGAGTCCAAGGTGCAAGCACAGGCCCACGATGGCGCTTGAGAAAACCACCCACAGCGGAATCGGGCGCTTCAGCAGCACACCAAAGACCACCGGCACCACAGACGCTGCCGCCAATCCGTAAACGCCTTTTTGTGCAAAAATCCCAATGATTGGCGGAGGGTTCCACGCCAGCGCCAAACCCAGAATACCCACCGCAACCAGCACCCAGCGAGATAAAGCGAGACCTTCGGTCGACGACGTCATAAAGGGTTTCGCGATGTCGTTCACCACCATCGCCGACAACGATACGAGAATCCCATCGAGTGTGCTCATACCGGCTGCCAACAGGGTAATGAAGACAAAAGTGGTGGTGATGTCCCCCCAAACCGAGCCCGAAAATTCACTCAGTAAATACTCGCGAACCACGGCATCTTGGGATTCGACCTCTAAACCCGATAGGCGCGCGTAAAATCCAATCAATAACATCAGCATAAAAATGGCGCCGACGCCGACCGTGGTGCCAATGAAAAGCCCAATATCTCGCTCGCTGCGAAGATACAAGACCTTGGTCAAAATATGGGGTTGCATCATCAGTGCGAAGGTCACAATGAAGCCGCTGATAAAGACTGAGAAAAGGTCAAAGTAGAGGGCGCTCGATGGATTAAACGCACTCGCATAGTCGACACCCACTGAGCGCAGAGATCCCATCACATCCCCATCGAAGTGATGCCACCCGCCCACAACGATTAAGCCGGTCACGCCAATCATCATGAGGCCCTGAATGGTATTGGTATACGCGTGCGCGTAGGTGCCCCCCATCAACACGTACGAGAACACAAACAGTAACACACCCACCAGCGCGGTTTTTTGATCAATCGGAAACAATCCGGTCACTAGAAGGCTGCATCCCACCAAAATGAGCACCACAAACGTGATCGAGAGCAGATTCAAACAGGCAAAAAACAAGCTCAAGCCACGATGCTGATAGCGATGAAAGATCCACCCCGGAATCGTCAGCGCTTGATGCGTCTCACCGACTCGGAGAAACCCTCGCGTCAGCACCAAAAACGCCGCCGCGATTCCGAGCGACCCAGCGACACCGTAATGTAAAAACGCGCTTAACCCATGCACATACACAAACCCCGGGTTGATGACGAAGGTTGCTGTCGATGAGATCGAAGCGGCCAGAGTAATCCCAATCAACACAGGATGCATATCTTTGTTGCCGATCGAAAATGACTCGACTGAATGGGTACGCCGCATGCCCACCCAAGAGAGACCGTAGATTGCGATCACATAGCAGGCGACCAGCGCATACTTAAAAACTTCACCATCCATACTATTCTTCTTAGTGGTCAGGGTTTACCGCATTGTGCAGAGAAATCAGGCGGTTTTCAACAAGCGTTGAAACACAGTTTATGCTACAGTGCTTGAATCGCATCGATGGACCATTCAGTGACTGCAACCAGTAAAAGAGATCGTATCTTAGACTCTGCCGAAGCCCTCTTTGCCGAGCGCGGTTATGACGGGGTCACCCTCCGGCAAATTGCCAGCCAAGCCGGTGTGGATGTCGCGCTTGCGAACTACCACTTCGGCAAAAAGATTGCCTTGTTTAATGCTGTTTTTGAACGACGCGCGGCGCTCTTGAATGAATCTCGCTTAGACGCTTTGCGACGGGTTCAAGAATCAGCTGCGCCCGCAGGCCCGACGGTCGAGCAAATCATCGAGGCATTTTTAAGGCCGCTAGAACTGACTCAAGAAAATGCAGATCCCGGCTGGCGCCACTATCTGGCGCTGATTGCCTACGTCAACAACAGCACCTATTGGGGCAAGCGGATGATGAGCAAGCTGTTCGATGATCTGGTTCATGAGTTCATTGACGCCCTGCGCCAGGCCCTGCCTCAGGCCAGTGACAGAGACTTATATTGGTGCTACCACAATTTATCGGGTGCGCTCACACTGACCTTCGCGCAAACAGAACGGATCGATACGCTCTCTAACGGGCAGTGCCGATCGAGTGACTTTCAGGCCGCTTACGACCATATGATTCCTTTTGTGGCTGCCGGCTTTCGGAGAGTCTGCGAGCCCGGCGAGTAAGGGCCAGAAGTCTCACATTAGGCTTGTGGTGTGGCTGACCCGCGATAGGTCTGCGAGCCCATCGAATAAGAGTTAAGAGTGCTACAAAGGATCTGACTTAATTTCCTGCTCAATCCGAGCCTCTTGCTCAAACCTCGCCGATCCAATCAATTTTCGAGTCTGCTGTAGTCGCTCTCTGCGGCGCTCTTTACGATAATAATCGAGCCAACTCGTAAATCGGTCTTGCTCGACCTCACCCGCAATAAGCGCCTCTACCAAAGCGATATCAATACCTTCCCGATAGGCAATTCGCGGCGGTCTGATTTTATTCGCCGCATACAAGGCTACGATGCGCACTTGATCGTCGTGATCATAATGGCAGAGTCGCGAGTATCCAAAAGGCGGTGATGGCGTCCGTTGATCGATCAAGCGTCAAGCTCTTTGCTGGAAGAATGGTCGGTAACGATAACTCAAAGCTGCTAATTTGACCATGGTCGTGCCTTCGACTCGCCCTCAGCCGTGCTATACTGCCGCTTCATCCTAAAGGACATCCGCATGCCCACCTCAGTTCACCGCCGTACTAAGATTGTCGCCACCATCGGTCCTGGAAGCGACGATACCGATATGCTGTTTCGTTTAATTACCGCGGGGGTCGACGTATTCCGACTGAATTTTAGTCACGGCTCGGCCGACCATCATGCCGAAGTCGCCGCAAAAGTTCGAAAACAAGCAGCGATCGCGGGTCGGTATGTGGGCATACTCGCAGACCTTCAGGGACCCAAGATTCGGATTGCCGGCTTCAAAGACGGCAAAGTCACGCTGACACCAGGTGATCGTTTTGTCTTAGATCTCGATCTCGATAAAGAATCTGGTAATGCTCGAACCGTTGGCGTCGATTATCCCGAGCTCGCGACCAGCTTAACCAGTGGCGATATTTTATTGTTAGACGACGGGCGTATCCGGCTGCAGGTGAATCATGTAGTCAATAATACGGTCGAAACGACCGTAATCATCGGCGGCGTGCTCGGCTCACGCAAAGGTATTAATCGACTAGGCGGAGGTCTCTCTGCCCCCGCTCTCACCCAGAAAGACATTGCCGACATCAAGAGCCTTCATGTCGTCCAGCCCGATTTTGTCGCTGTCTCATTTGTAAGCCAAGCCGCTGACATCGAGCAAACCAAATCGCTACTTGCAGAGGTGGGCGTTTACAGCGGCATTATCGCGAAAATTGAACGTGCGGAAGTGGTAGCGGATACTGAAACACTTGATGCCATCATCGAGGCCTCATTCGGCGTCATGGTCGCACGGGGTGATTTGGGTGTGGAAGTCGGCGATGCACAACTTATCGGTATTCAAAAAGATCTTATCTCGCGGGCTCGAAGCCGGGATCGCGTCGTTATTACCGCCACCCAAATGATGGAATCCATGATTAATAGCCCCATGCCGACAAGGGCCGAGGTGTTCGATGTGGCGAATGCCGTGCTCGATGGTACCGACGCTGTAATGCTCTCGGCAGAAACAGCGGTCGGGCAGTACCCCGTAGAAGTGGTGAAAGCCATGGCGGATTCTGCACTCGGTGCCGAACGCCACCCAGTGGCGCGTTCCTGGAAATATAAGACCAATCAGCGATTTGGTTCGACCCAAGAGACGATTGCGGTATCCGCCATTTTTGCGGCCAACCACAACCCGAATGTTAGAGGGATCGCCTGCCTTACCGAATCTGGTAACACCCCTCTCCTCATGTCTCGAATGTCTTCTGGACTGCCCATTTTTGCGCTAAGCCACAATCACGAGACACTGCAACGACTCGCCTTGTGCCGAGGTGTTATTCCGCTCTACTTCGATGCCACCATGTTTGCACCCGAGCTAATCGAGGAGCGCGCGGTCGAGTTTTTAAAAGATGGCGACTATGTAGAACCCGGCGATGCAATGATACTGACCAAGGGCGTCGTGATGGGACAAAGGGGCTCCACCAGCATTTTAAAGATCCTAGAGATTGCTTAGCGGCACACTTTTAGTGACTTTTTCCCAAAATAGTTGACCAACAGACCAATACATGAGCAAACAAGGGTGTTAGACTTACCAAGTCACAGGTGTGACAAAGGTTCGCTGCGCGCCCCATAAACTGGGGTAGTAACAGAGAAGCAATGCATGAAGCTCCAATGCAGGAGCGTTTTTATACAGGTAAGAGATATGGCTACAACTACTGGCACCGTCAAATGGTTTAACGAAACAAAAGGCTTCGGCTTCATCGAGCGCGAAGGCGGCCCTGATGTGTTTGTTCACTTCAGCGCAATCAAAGGCGATGGTTTCAAAACTTTGGCAGACGGCCAAAAGGTCGAGTTTGATGTGACCGATGGACAAAAAGGTCCTCAAGCGGAAAATGTGGTGCCACTGTAAGACACACCCCATCATCCAAATAAAAAAGGAGCCAAACGGCTCCTTTTTTTATGCGTGAAGTTTTTAGCGATTAGTCTTCCGCAAGCTTCGCCTGACGATCGAGTTCGCTATTCAAATACTTGATCCACTGCTTGGCATAAGTTTCAGAACGCTTGTCCTTACCCGCTTCGCGAAACGCCCGTCGCGCTTTGTCGTATTTCTTGGCGTTAAAATATGCCATACCGAGCGCTAATTGCGTATTATCTGGGCGTCGCACACCACCACGCTTTAGCGCCTTCTCGAGCGCTACTATGGCTTCATCGTATTTATCACCGTCCAGGTAGACATTGCCTAAGCGGGCATACAACTCTCCATCTTCGGCTTTCTCAGCTGCTTTTTCGAGTGCAGGAATCGCTTTGGCCACTTCCTGCGCCTGCCGATAGGCATTACCCATAATCTCGTAGTTCTTTGAAGTCGCTTCGATGAGCTCCTCTTTCAGACCACGGTTCATCACATTCGCCGCCTTATAAGGCACCTCACCCTGCAGGAACAAGTAGGCCATTGTCACGCGCTCAGGGCCTTTGGTTAACATATCCTGCATGTAGGCTGTTTCCATTGCAGCCAGCTGCCAACTTTCTTTCTTTTGCTCGCCATACATATGGCTCAGCTGAATCCAGTACTGATCTTTCGGATAGAATTTGACCAACTCCTCAAGTATTCGCACAGTGTTGTCGATATCGTTGCGCTCAAAATACAAGAATCTCGCCAAGTTGTACCACTGCTCTTTGGGAAGCTTGCCTTTGCTTTCTTCCATCTCGATCGCAATTTTCACCTGAGCCAGTGCATTATCGTAATCTTTTAACTGATAATAGCCTTGTGACAAGAGCACATGCGACGTCGCCGATGGCGTGTCGGTCACTTTGAACCACTCAAGCAGCATATCAACGCCTTGTTTCCACTGCTCTTGCACAAAGTACAACTGCGCAATGGTGTACTTCGTGTTGATTTCCATCGCCAAGGGAATGTCGGGTTGCGCAATGACGTTTCGATAGGACTCCAGCGCACCAGGATAGTCCTCGTTACTGTAGTTAATGAACGCGTACAAATTGTAGACGTTGGCAAGCTCATAACTATTCAGCGAACGCTTGCCCTCAGCCTCGATCATGCCATCCAGAACACTGCGAGCCGTCGCCCAATCCTTCAATTCTGCCGCGGCCTGCGCTTCAGCCAGCTTCTCGTAAACCTTGTTACGTAGCGCTGGCGTACGGCGTGTTTCCCGCTCTTCTTTCTTAGCTTCCTGCGCCACAGCGACACTAGAATGAAGCCCCACAGGCTCCGCTAGCTTCTCGACCGCCGTTTGAAGAATAGCCAAGGGCAGCACGAGTGCTGCCGCTCGCAGCCATGACGTTGTAGACATTGAATTACTTTGCATCGTAGTCATCCCGCTTACTGTTCGAGCTCATAAGTAAATTTATTCTGTACACC
>CBFHJC010000095.1:0-7572 GCA_965656045.1 Aequoribacter sp. | reverse complement strand
CCGGCCGAGCGGATGCATTGACATTCCACCACTGCTGCAACTGAGATCGCCAGTCACTGCGCTGATCGACCGGCAGCCAAGTCCAGAGCTCAGGCTCCGGCAGCTCAGGCCGACGCATAACGTCAGGCATCAGACCACGATCGGAGGTCACCCACGAATGCCCCGT
Organism: Aequoribacter sp.; assembly: GCA_965656045.1. Taxonomy (GTDB): domain Bacteria; phylum Pseudomonadota; class Gammaproteobacteria; order Pseudomonadales; family Halieaceae; genus Aequoribacter. The sequence goes on along the minus strand of CBFHJC010000095.1, from coordinate 7,406 downwards.
TAAGAGTTGAGCGATTAAACTCACCGCTGCAAAGCCATCGGTAGCCGGCGAGACACTCTCGCCAGCATACTGTTCGGGCGTCATGGCTTGTGGATTAACCCAGCCGCGATCCGTCTGCGGTAGCTGCTGATCTGAGCTGTCGATCATACCCTCGATATCCAGCACAACGAGTCGTCCGGATCGAGTCACACGAAGATTACCTGGGTGTAAATCAGCGTGAATAAAACCATGCTCATGACACACATCGAGCGCGGATAATAGCTGCCTGATGATTGAAAGCCGCATCACTAAATCGACTTCTGCATCTGCTATCAGTTCCCTGACATCGACACCCGCCAAATAATCACTCACCGTCACCTGCGCATTCGACAAACAATACCAGTGCTTCAGGTTTAGAACCTGTTGTGAGTACTTCGCCAAACGCTGCAAACGCCGAAATTTTGCCGTGTTCATTTCGCCAGTACGCCAGCGAAATTTGAGCGCCAGCTGCTCTGAGTCTCTGAAACCGAGAATAGTGGTCCCCTCGCCGCCTTCATGCAAAATAGACTGCAGCGTGTAAGGCCCCCACTTCACCGAAATTTTCCAGAGGCTGCAGCGCGCAGCAACGCTCGGTGAGACACCCGCAAGGCTTTGGCCACGAGCCGTAAGTCGCCATCATGTTTGGTCAGGGCACTTTGAACAGTAGGACCATCAAGCTCATTGATGCTGGGTATACCGAGTGCTTGATAGCGCCGATAAACCGACTGGCGAGAGCACCCAATGTGCCGTGCTACCGCACTTGCTGAATAATCGAGTGATTCGGCCACGGTCAAAAATGTGGCGTCGCTGTGGGGCTCTGTGCGCGATCTCTCAGTGGCCACTGGTTCAGACTCTTGGACCGGAACCTCAAGGAACTGCGGTGGGCATTCAGGTAACTCTGGCGTCAAACACGCCTGACCCAGAACGGCATAAAACTCTCTGACGTTACCGGGCCACGGGTAATGGATCGCGTGTGCAAACAGGGAAGCCCACGCCGCTAAGCCTTGCGCGTCTGCTGGCGCGACCCACGGTTCATCTTGCTCGGTCATCAGACGATGCCTCGCGAGTACACCCAAATCGTCTGGATGTGCGCTTAAGGGGGGCACTTCGATACGTTGTTGAGATAAACGATGGAGCAGGGCCTGGCGAAAGGGCGCATCCTGTGAATTCACCGGTAGCTCGGTCGCCGCGAGCACCCTCACATCGAGCGGCAGCAGTTCACCCCCCACGACCTGAGCTTGACGCTCTTGCAATACTCGCAACAATTGCGCCTGCAGACTCGCTGAGGCGTCACCCACCTCATCAAGAAACAGGGTACCTTTCTGCGCATTCTGAAAAAAACCATTACGCCGGCGTTGTGCGCCCGTAAACACCCCTTTTTCAGAGCCAAACAACAGAGCCGGAGCCAAAGAATCGGGTATGGCAGCCACATTGACTGCAACAAAAGGACGTGTTTGGCGACTGCCGAGCCGATGGATAGCCCGTGCCACGACCTCTTTGCCGGCGCCAGTAGGGCCTGTAATAAGAACATCGTCAGGGGTTTGCGCCACTTGCTGTACACGTCGCTGTAAACTTCGGATGGGTTCACTAACCCCAATTAAATCGGGGTAAATTTGGTCATCTGGCTCCGTCGCTACATTGCCAGACAAGCACAGGACAATGGCGTGTGAAATCACGATACTGTGATGCACATCTGCTGAAAGTTCGAGCGCAGTGACACTACCACCGCGGCTCTCTCGCGTATTGAGCGTGAGAGCGCTTGAGCCTGTTCGGTGGGTCAACTCGAGCACGCCATCCTGCACTTGCAAATACGCGAGCTCACGTGAAATCGTCGCCTGCATCAGCGGCTGACAAGGTTGACCCATGGTCGACGTAAACTCCGAACCCCGTCCTAGGACACTCGCTTCAGACGTCTGAGCAATCCACAGGCGAGCGCCCAAAAGGTTTGGATCAGCGTGGAATACGACCGTTAGAACGGCGAAAGGACCTGCGTCATAGCGCGCTTTAGGGATCGCGATGTGGGGTTGAGTCGGCGCTTGCAAGAGGTTTGAGACGGGACGACTCATAGGCCAACGCCGATCAGAGCCATCCCACCTCGGTTCACAACAGCAATACCCAGAACGAGAACAAGAGCAACCAAACCACCGCGCTACGACGCAGCATATTCACCAAGCCGGCAAATGCATCCAATAAGCGAGGCTTATCACCGAAAGTATCTAGATCGGCCAGTATAGGACTCGACGCGATAGCAACAGAATACAGTGCCGTATGAACCGGCATTGAGGGCTCCATCCAAGCTCGCCCTAGCGCCTTGGCACCCGCACTAAAATCGCCAACGAGCAAGAACGTGGTCGCCAACACCCGACTTGGTAGCCACAGGAGCGCGGCAAGGACAGAATCAGCCTCGGATTCCTCTGAACGATGGTGATAAAAAATCACGACCAAATGCGCGACCACGCCAAGAGGCCCCAGTAAAATAAAGTAAAAACCCCCCGAAAATACGAGCATTACGGCGAGTAATAGGGCCTTTTCAACGAAAGATAAACGTTGTGCCAGCGAGTCAGCTTCCGAGCTAGGCAACCAAGACTCGAGGGCTTCCTCGAGACGATATTCAGCGGCATTGGCATCACCGCGAAGCCAGTCAATCTGAATATCGTCTATCAGTCGTCGCGCGACATCAAATCGAATTCCGGCACAGACTGAGGCAAATACGATGGCAACGCCCACAAGTCCCCAAAACCAGTCATGAATCCAAGAGTACAGCAGAGCAAACCCTAAAATAGGGACAGCGACGCCTGCAATGAGTTTGGCAGGACCTGCGAACCCAAAGCTTGAAAGCGCTGCTACTGCGCCATCGAGTCGATCAGCACACCACAACCCGATGGGATTTCGCTCTGCGGTATACAAGAGATACGCTGCCGCAAGTAAACTGGCTAAGTAAAGCATAATGCCCCCTAATGGCGACCTGTTATCGAGTTTCTGACGCGCACCCAATCGAAGGCGGGGCCTGGGTCTGTTTTGCGCTCTGGTGCGATATCGCTATGACCCACCACCGCGTCGGTATTGATCTCGTATTCTTTGATTAATGCCAACAGCACCGACTGGAGTACTCGATACTGGGAATCAGTGTAAGGCAAGTGATCCGTTCCTTCCAGCTCTATACCGATACTGAAGTCGTTGCAGTCGTCCCGCCCCTTAAAATGTGAAACGCCAGCGTGCCAAGCTCTGTCGAGAAAACTAACAAACTGGGTGATGGCACCGGTTCGGCGAATCAACAAATGAGATGACACCCTCAGATTCTCCAAGTCCGCAAAACTTGGGTGCGAGGCACAGTCGAGACGATTGCAGAATAAGTCCTCGATGAAGGGGTTTCCAAACTCGCCCGCGGGCAACGAAATGTTATGCACGACCACTAAATCGATTGAGGCCGGATTTGGTCGAGCACCAAAATTCGGCGAATAACGACGCTGGGCTGCGCTGAGCCAGCCCTCATCAATGTACATCATCGTTCTTAAGACCTGCTATCATAAGCGCCGATACAATCACTGAGTTGACAGATAGTATGCACGTTCCATCGCCAGAAATCATCCGGGCCAATGTGACCGCCGCTCTCGCCGAGGACATAGGTAGTGGTGACATCAGCGCTCAACTGATCCCGCTCGGCCGTCGTGCTGAAGCCACAATTATCACCCGAGAACCGGGTGTACTCGCTGGCATACCCTGGGCGCAAATGGTCTTTACAGAGGTAGACCCTAGTATTGAAGTAGACTGGGCCTGTACCGACGGTGATGCGATCAACCCCAATCAAACCCTGGTTACTCTCAGGGGTTCGGCGCGCTCGCTCCTCACCGCCGAGCGCACTGCCATGAACTTTTTACAAACTCTGTCCGGCACCGCAACGCTTGCTCGGCACTATGCCGACCTTGTGGCGCACACTCGAGTAAAACTCTTAGATACGCGCAAGACACTCCCTGGGCTGCGATATGCTCAAAAGTACGCAGTGTTATGTGGCGGCTGTTTCAATCACCGAATTGGCTTATTCGATGCTTTCTTAATCAAAGAAAATCACATCGCTGCGGCTGGAGGCATTGCCGCTGCAGTTCAGGCTGCTCGGGCATTATCGCCTAACAGCTTATTAGAGGTCGAAGTTGAGACCCACAATGAATTAGAGCAGGCCCTAGCAGCAGGGGTCGATCGGATTATGCTCGATAATTTTACCGTCGATGCCATGCGAGATGCAGTAGTATTCACGCGCGGCCGAGTCGCGCTCGAAGTCTCTGGCAATGTTACTGACACGAGCCTAATACAGATTGCCGAAACGGGTGTTGATTATATTTCTATTGGCGCACTCACCAAACATTGTCGAGCCCTAGATCTATCGATGCGCCTCAGTGCCAATTAGCGCTCTAACAAATCGATGTCACTGACCACGACACCGCATGCATCAGCATAAATCCAGTCGCCCTCTGCCACCATTGCGCCACCGATTTCGATCGGCATGCCACGCAGTCCAACCCCGTGTTTCTCTGTCTTGAGCGGGATAACACCCAGTGCAAATACGCCTAAAGTCAGCGTTCTCAAGACCGTGACATCGCGAACTGCGCCATTGATGATTAATCCAAGCCAACCATTCAGACACGCTTTCTCAGCAATCTGATCTCCCAATAAAGCCCGGCGTAAAGAACCACCACCATCGACCACCATCACGCGACCGTGACCTGGTTCTTCAGCTAGGGCTTTGACCAGTGAATTATCTTCGAAACATTTGATGGTCGCGGCTTGTCCACAGAAATGAGAGTGGCCGCCGTAAGTCGAAAATTGCATGTGCATGACACGCACATCACTGTGCGCATCACACAAATCGGGTGTCGAAAATTCTTCCATTATCATCAGATCCAGTTGACAGGAAATTCGAGCAGCGTCCCGCTAGATCCTAGCACGGCCTGCTCCGACGCGGCACAACGCGGCAAAATCTGCTGACAGTAAAACGACGCCGTAGCGATTTTCTGAGCATAGAACGCCCGCGAGCTGCCCGCCGTGACTCGCTTATGTGCTAACAGCGCGCCCCGCGCAAGTTGCCAACCACCGAACAAGTAGCCCGTCATCATCAGGTACTCAAACGACGCGCCCAAAGCCGCGTCTCTGTGTTGCGGCCACTTTTCCAGAATCCACTGAGTGGCTCGCACCTGCGCACCTAGACTGGATTTTAGTGCGTCGCCCATACCCCGCAGCGAATCAGTATCACTCTCGCGAAGTTCTGCGATCGTGTTAGCAATCTCGTTTTGGATGAGCTCCATCGTTGCTCCACCATCGCGTGCCACTTTTCGGCCCACCAAATCGGCTGCCTGGATACCATTCGTTCCCTCATAGATCGAGGTAATGCGAACATCGCGAAAATACTGCGCCGCCCCGGTTTCCTCGACATACCCCATGCCGCCGTGAACCTGAACACCAATCGACGTCAATTCCTCAGAAAAGGCAGTGAGCCAGCCTTTAATCACCGGTATCATCAAATCGATACGTGCTTGAGCAGCTGGCTTTTCCGCTGCGGGGCCCGAGTGGGCTAAGTCCATTGTTACGGCCTCGCTGTAGGCAAGTGCCCGCATCGCCTCACAGCCTGATCGCATCGTGAGCAACATGCGCTTCACATCAGCGTGCTGAATAATTGCTACGCCGCCTTGAACACGCTCGTTAGCATAGGCGCGCGCTTTTTGAAACGCGCCTTCCGCCGCGCCAAGAGCCTGTAACCCAACTTTCAGGCGAGCCTCGTTCATCATAGTGAACATACATTTGAGACCCTCGTTCTCCCGCCCAACAAGGTAGCCAATCGCGCCTTCGTTATCGCCGTAAGCCATCACACAAGTTGGACTCGCATGAATACCAAGCTTGTGTTCCACCGACACGGGGAACACATCGTTCCGCGCTCCCAGCGTTCCGTCTGAAGAAACTAGGAACTTGGGCACAATAAACAATGAGATTCCCTTTGAGCCTTCCGGTGCGTCGGGCGTTCTCGCCAGCACCAAATGAATAATATTTTCACTCGCGGCATGATCTCCCCAAGTGATATAAATTTTTTGCCCAAAAATCCGATAGTGATCACCTTCTGGCACCGCGCGTGTTTTCACAGGGCCCAAATCGGAGCCCGCACCCGATTCGGTCAAGTTCATAGTCCCGGACCATAAACCAGAATTAATTCGCGTTGCGTAAAGTGCTCGCTGCTCCTCTGTTCCATGCGCCGCGATGGCAAGCGCCGCACCTGAGCTTAGAAATGGTGCGAGAGCAAACGCCATATTGGCGCCATTCCACATCTCTGACGTCGCGGTGCCATAGAGCTCAGGCAAACCCTGACCACCGAGTCCTTCTGAGGCGGCGATGCCGGTCCAGCCCGCTTCTCCGAGCTGCGCCAGAGCGTCTTCATGCCCCGGTGAGCACTCTACCTGCTGATTCACACATTGTGCTGGATGGGTATCCCCGATACGCCGAAGTGGCGCCAAGACATCGTTAGCAAGCCGAGCGGCCTCATCGAGCACAGCTGTGGTGAGCTCCGAATTAACACCTTTATCGCGGTAGGCCTCGAGTTCACCCAAAGTTTGCTCGATCTGCAACACCTCGTCGATTAAAAATTGCATGTCCTCGATGGGGGCTCTGTAGTTGTCCATGACGTCTCCAAAAATTACTCGAAAAAATGAGCGCAAGGTCGTAATAATAGCGTTTCACTGAGGTATTTACAGCCACTCAATGAGACATTAGACCCGCTTATGAGACGGGAGGGTCGCGGAAAACATCGAATTTGCATAGACTATGGTATTGATGATTACCATTCACCCAGTCAATATTACTGAGCCGCTGCCGTGAAGGGTGATATAACGCGGCCTTAAAGCCGTTTGAGGGCCTATGAACTTAAATCGCATTGACTTAAATCTTTTGGTTTACCTAGACGTACTGCTGCGCGAACGCAATGTCACCCAGGCAGCCAACAAATTAAGCCTATCTCAGCCCGCCATGAGTAATGGGCTCAAGCGGTTACGCGATCTGTTTGATGATCCCTTACTGGTGAGAACGAGTGAAGGCATGGCGCCGACCGAACGCGCGCTCGAGCTCGAGCCTATCATTAGAGATGTGTTGGCTAATATTGATCGAGCCGTGCAAACCCGAGCTGAGTTTGATCCTCAGCACCAAAACCGAGTCTTTCGGATCATGGCGAGCGACTATGCTGAGTCGACGCTGTTGCCGCATGTACTGTCTCAACTTCGGGAGTTGGCCCCATCTGTTACGCTCGATATTATGACGCCCAGTGATGTCAGCTTTTTAGACGTCGAGCGCGGCAAGGTCGACATGGTCATTAACCGCTTTGACTCGATGCCTCAATCGTTCCATCAGACCCACCT
>CBFHJC010000094.1:0-7585 GCA_965656045.1 Aequoribacter sp. | reverse complement strand
GGCAATCGGGATTTATAAACCTGCAAGGGAGTCGCCAATCGCTCCGCTACAGCTTCGATGCAGACTCAATCCAGCGTCCTGAACATGATACGAATTCAGGTCAACGATGGGTACTTGATGCCGGCGTTGTGCTAGATCATCAATCTGGCCATACCTCGCTCCAACCCCGAATATACTATGTTCATAGCGACCAAGACCGCGCTCTTGAGACACCTCTGTTCGACACTAAAGCGTATGCCATCACAACGCGAAGCTGGTTGCGTGATCGCTTGGTCAGCAGCAACGACCGACTTAGCCAAGAGCATCGAGTGACGCTAGCGCTCGACCTTGATCACACGACTACTGAGTGGCAACTGGAAGGGCAATTGGCCTATTTGAAACTACTCGATCCCTTAGATGAAAGTCCGGGCAGTGCTCAGCCGCTCTACCGGGGCACTGATTTCGCTGGACTGCACGCGAAAGCCACCTGGGAACGTGGCTTAAGTGCGTCTCTCGATTTGGTCGGAGATGCGGAGACGGGTGATGTGCTCAACCAGTTTACCCAGCTCCAATGGCGTAACACTGACGATTCCAGCTTCGCCTTGGGATACTCTAAGAACGTGCACCGCAGAAACACAGAACAATGGCATTTATCCAGTGCCTACCGCCTGCGAGACAACCTGCGCTTTTTAATTGCGGCTAATGGTGACACGCGGCACAATGCCCCTCTTGAAGCGCTAGTTGGTCTTGAATACGAAAGCTGTTGCGTTCGGATAAGAGTAGTTCACAGTCAATATGAAAGTGCGCCGAACGGATTCTATTTCCAAGATCAATCCAGCTGGCGAACGGAACAACAGACGCAAATAGAAGTCTCACTAAAAGGCTTAGGTGGCTTTGGTCAGTCGATCGATGCAACACTGAATGAATTAATTAGGGGTTTCAATGAAACGAGTTATTAGCATTATCAGCAGTTTAGTGCTGAGCTGCGCAATCCCAGTCGCGTTTGGCGCGGTTGAGATATTAGACAAAGTTATCGCCGTGGTTGATGACGATGTCATTATGGATAGCGAGCTGCAAGAGCGCCTTACAGCGGTGAAAAATAATATTGCTCTGCGCAATGTCGAAGCGCCACCGGAAGATGTGCTGATCCGTCAGACCCTTGACCGACTCATTCTAGAAAGCATCCAACTGCAGATGGGCGCTCGCTATGGGATTCGCATAGAAGAGCAACAAATGGCAACCGCCGTTGCGCGCCTAGCGGGTCAAAATGGCCTAACACCTGAGCAGTTTATTACTCAACTCGAGGCCTCGGGCGGTTCTTATGCGGACCTCCGCGACAACATTGGCCGTGAAATGATTATCCAGCGAGTCCAGTCCGGTAATGTCAATCAACGAATAGAAATCAACGCCGCCGAGATCGATGCATTTTTGCAAACGAGCGACGGTGAAGAGCTCATTCAGCCGGTTTACCGGCTCTTACACGCCCGCCTCGACGTGCCCGAAACGCTTGATTTCGAGGCCGCTAGAACACACGTAGAAGTACTGGGTGAGCGAATTAAACAGGGCGAGGAGTTTAATCAGGTTATCGCAAGTTCAGAAGAGCCTTATTTGTTCACTGGTGGCGATCTCGGCTTGCGTCCAGAGAGTGATATTCCCTCGCTCTTTGCGGAACTGGTACCAACCATGTTAGAGGGCGAAAGCCTCGGACCCATTATTAACGGGCGCTCAGTTCACTTTATTTACTTAACCGAAAAACGCGGTGGCACCCAGATCATTCCACAAACATCGGTGCGCCATATTTTGATACAAACCAGTGAGATCATGACCTCAGAGCAGGCTCAAGACCTTGCTGCGACTCTCAAGCAGAGGGCTTTAGCGGGAGAAGACTTCGCCGAGCTTGCGCGAGAGTACTCCAAGGATATCGGCTCCGCTCAAGAGGGCGGCGATCTTGGCTGGGCAAGTCCTGGCCAGATGGTGCCAGCATTCGAAACCGTGATGGCTGCAACCGCCAAGGGTGACATCAGCGAACCCTTCGAGTCGCCTTTCGGATGGCATATTTTGCAAGTACTTGACCGCCGCGATCAGGATGTGACCGAGATCGTGAATCGCAATCGCGCCGAAGACTTCTTGCACAATCGTAAATTTCAAGAAGAATTGGAAGCTTGGTTGCAGCAAATCCGAGACGAAGCCTTCGTAGATATCAAATAATCATGGCCACAATTGGCATCACCCTTGGCGAGCCAGCCGGTATTGGCCCCGACATTGTGCTGGCCGCGCTGCAGCAGCCGAGTCAACATCGTCGTGTCATCATTGGCTGCGCTGCGACCTTGACAGCGCGGGCTCAACAATTGGGCCTTGCCTGCACACTGAGCCCCTATTCACCCAAAGATTCGCCATCGGCGGGCTTCGAAATTATTGATTGCCCCTGCGAAGTATCCGTCGTACCGGGAATCCTCAATGCTGCCAACGCACCCTCTGTCATACAGAGCCTCACTCGAGCAGCCGATCTGTGCTTGAGCGGCGAACTCGACGCCATTGTCACCGCACCCGTTCAAAAATCAGTGATCAACGATGCGGGGCTTCCCTTCAGCGGTCACACCGAATTTTTTGCCGCTCGCGCTGGTGTTGAAAAGGTCGTTATGATGCTGGCCTCTGGTGCGTTAAGAGTCGCCCTGGTCACCACTCACCTGCCCTTAGCTCGCGTCGCAGCGTCGATTACGACTGAGCAGGAAATGAGCACAATCACGATAGTCCATAGCGCCTTACAACAACAATTTGGGATTGCGGAGCCTCGATTAGCCGTTCTGGGGCTCAACCCGCACGCCGGTGAAGGCGGACATCTGGGCACTGAAGAAATCGAAATCATCTCTCCCTGTCTCGACAAGCTCCGAGCAGAAGGTGTCTCAATTCTTGGACCGCTGCCTGCCGATACCGCCTTTCAAGATCAGATCCTCAACCAAGTCGACGCTGTGGTGGCGCAGTATCATGACCAGGGTTTACCGGTGCTCAAGTATGCCGGTTTTGGCGAATCCGTTAATATCACATTGGGGCTGCCGTTTATCAGAACATCCGTGGATCACGGTACCGCCTTAACGTTGGCAGGAACTGGGAAAGCCTCGTCTGGCAGCTTCGTTGCTGCTTTTGACCTTGCCGCCCAGCTCAGCGAACGCTCTCGGCGAGCGTTGCCATGATCCCAATGAAACATAAAGCCCGTAAACGGTTCGGGCAGAACTTTTTGCACGACGATCACATTATCGAAGCCATAGTAGCGACCATTAACCCGGCGAAGAACGACCACTTGGTCGAAATCGGCCCCGGCCAGGGAGCCCTTACCTCTGCCCTAGTTGCTAACTGTCAACGTTTAGACGCTATTGAACTTGATCGCGATTTGCTCACCTTGTTGTTGGCGAGCTTTTCGATCTACCCATGCTTTCATCTGCACAACCAAGATGCTCTTAAAACGGATTATCAAGCGCTGTACCAGGGTACACCGCTAAGAGTGGTCGGTAATTTACCCTACAACATTTCGACGCCACTCATTTTAAGATTGTTCGAGTTTGCGCCTATCATTCAAGACATGCATTTTATGCTGCAATCTGAAGTCGTTGATCGACTCACTGCGGTTCCGCATACCAAAGCTTGGGGTAGGCTCGGTATCTTAGCTCAGTACTTGTGCCACGTTGAACGCGTGCTAGATGTGCCACCGGAGGCTTTTGATCCCCCTCCCAAAGTGCAGTCAGCTGTGGTAAAACTGACACCTAAGCCGGTTGAGCAAATCGATAAGAGTCAACTTGAGCGCCTGCAGGTACTGGTTAAGCAAGCCTTTTCACAGCGCCGCAAAACCCTGCGCAATACTTTGAAGGGCTGGGTAGATGACCATGAACTCGAGCGATTTGGAATCGATCCTTCCAGTCGAGCAGAGACCATTAGTTTGGATCAGTGGATACAATTAAGCGATGGCATCGAACAATAGCGACCCAAACCTCATTTCTGATCTCGATATTCGGGTCTCCGCAGTGCCAAGGTATTTGCCGGCACACTCATCGCCCGAGCATGAGCAATTCCGATTTGCCTACCGAATCCACATCGAAAATCGGAGCGATCAAACCGTGACTCTGATAAGACGTTTTTGGAAAATTTGCGATGCCAACGGTAAAGTTGACGAAGTCGAAGGAGCGGGCGTCGTTGGTGAGACCCCCACCCTCAAACCGGGTGACTACTATGACTACAGCAGTGCAGCTAACTTCGAAACACCCATTGGCTTTATGGAGGGCTATTACACGTTTCAAATCTTAGATCAGATGGGTGAGTTTCCAAATACCTGTACCGTGCCTATCCCCAGATTCACCCTCGCCAAGCCCAATGCGCTCCACTAAGCGTTAATGGCTATTTATGTTGCTGGTGACCTACAAGGTTGCCTCCGTCCTCTCACAGCCATGCTTGATAAAGTCGACTTTAATATCGATTGTGATGAGCTCTGGTTAGTGGGTGACCTTGTGAACCGAGGCCCGAAAAGCCTAGCAACACTGCGCTTCCTCTATCAGCGCCGCGACAATGTTCGCACCGTGTTAGGTAATCATGACTTGCATTTGCTGGCCATCGCGTATGGCGCCCGAGCCCACTCGAAAGCGGATACGTTGAACAAAATACTCAAAGCCCCAGATCGAGATATTCTGCTGGAGTGGCTCGCTGCTCAACCACTCCTGTTCACTGAAGGCAATGACACAGTGGTGCACGCTGGCATAGCGCCAAGCTGGAGCTTAGAGCAGGCGCACACTTATGCTCGCGAAATCGAAACTGCCATCCAAGGGCGAGACGCCGAGGTATTCTTTCAGACCATGTACGGCAACGAGCCAAATTTGTTCAACGATGATCAAACGGGCATGACGCGCCTCCGCGCCCTTACTAACGTCTTTACGCGTATGCGATTTTGCACCGCCTCTGGCCGTCTCGATCTGGCCAGTAAGGGACCTTCACCCTCTAACCCCAGCCTACTGAATCCAACCACGGGCGAATATGAAATCGTCGCACCGTGGTACGAGCACCCTCATCACTTACCCCCAGAACACAGAGTATTATTCGGGCATTGGGCTGCACTAGAGGGGAACACCTCGCGACCGCATGCCATTGCGCTGGATACTGGATGTATTTGGGATGGCGCCATGACTTTGTATGATCTGACTCGAGATCAATTTCATCGCTGTCCCTGCAAAAATGGTAAGGTCGCGCGCTAGAGCTCTACGCTTTTTCAGCCTACACTGCGCACATGAATATTTTCTTAGTCGGTGGTGCTGTGCGCGATTCGCTGCTCGGCATTCCTGTCACAGAACGAGACTGGGTGGTGGTCGGCGCTTCCGCTGACCAGATGCGTGGGCTTGGGTACACCCAAGTCGGGCAAGATTTCCCGGTGTTTTTGCACCCCCAAACGAAAGAGGAGTATGCCCTCGCTCGAACCGAACGAAAAAAGGGGCAGGGCCATCTTGGCTTTGAATGCCAGTTCGACCCAAGCGTTACGCTGGAACAAGACCTCGCCAGACGCGATCTGACCATCAATGCGATAGCACAAGATTCTAACGGTCAGCTCATCGATCCCTATGGTGGTCAACGTGATCTAAGCGCCCGTGTCCTACGTCATGTTACCGACGCCTTTAGCGAAGATCCTTTGCGGGTGCTGAGAGTAGCGCGCTTTGGTGCGAAACTCCGGCCCTACGACTTCACCCTTGATCCAAGCACTCTCGCCCTAATGCGCGATATTGTGGCAGCTGGCGAGCTCAGCACACTTCCTCCCGAGCGCCTCTGGAGAGAGTGCGAAAAGGCCTTCAAAACAGATGCCCCGGGTGCGTTCTGGCAGAGCCTGTCCGAATGCGATGCCATTGCAGCACTCACTGATGGCGGCATCAGTGTGGCTTGGCAACCATCACTCGAGGGACTCACGCAGCTGACTGACGATTATCGGCAGCGGGTTTGTATATGGCTCGCTGAACTCGAGCTCAGCGGCGAACAACAAACCCTATTAACACGAACTTTTGGTATTCCCATCACCCTGACGCATCGAGCTGGTACTCTGCGTCAAGTACCCCAGCTCGGCCGTCATCCCGCAGACCTGAGCGCCAGTGAGGTCTTCCGCACCATCGATCACTGCCGCGGCTTTCGCCAAGGCGATGATTTCGAATTATTAGTGCAGGCTGCCACTGTGCGAGCTCAACTGCATGGCATTGCACAGACTGAGCGCAACCAGCAAGCGTGGCTCGCCGCCGCTGAATGCGCCAACAGGATCAACCGCGACGCGGTGTCAGCGGAGCTCAGTGGACCCGCATTAGGCGATGGAATTCGATTAGCACGCATTGCAGCGATTGATCAGTGGTTAACCACATCCGAAAATGACGCTGGGAGCAGTGCACCACGGTAAACAAAGGCAACCTTGTGCAGCGGTTGTTTGGTCTGATCAAATCTTTCCCATAGCTCTCCCACCGTAATGTCGGTATTAGGGAGCGCAAGCCCGGGCGCCAGCTCAGAGAGAGGTTTCAACACAAACGCGTTATAGTGAATTTCTGGACGCGGCAGCTCAACAAAGCCGAAATGTCCAACGCAATCCGCGTACAACAAAATATCAATATCTAATCGCCGACTGCTATTGCGCGCTGGCTGCTCAGGCCGACCAAAGCGGAACTCTATTTCGCGCAATCGCTGGTGCAGCACCTCTAGAGTGAGCTGTGTATCAAGTTCTACCACCAAATTTAAAAACGGGTCACCAACGAAACCAACACTGTCGGACTGGTACACGGACGAGGTTTGAAAATGAGGCTCGACAGCTTGCAAGGCATCGAGTCCTGCCTGTATCGATGCAACGGGATCAATATTGCTACCAAAACCCAGATAGACCTTCATGCACGACTTCGCGTGATTTTCACGGCCACATAATCGGCGTTAGCGACAGCGCCCGGCTTTTTAACCGTCACAGAAACGCGCTCAAGGCTAAATTCTTGTAGTAATCCAGACGCAATATGCTGCGCCACCGACTCTATGAGCTGGAAATTAGCAGGCTTTAGTTCGGCCGCAATCCATTCAGACACCGCAGAATAATCGAGACAATCGCTAACATCGTCAGAATGGGCCGCAGCAGATAGATCAAAAGCCAACGCTAGGTCGATGACCAGCTCCTGCATGATCTCACGCTCCCAAGCATGCACACCAATGCGTGTGGGGATCACCAAACCTTTAATCAACACCCGGTCGGAAGTCATCAGGCCAAACCCTCCAATTCATCGAGCGGCCAGCGCGGACGCAATGCGATTTCGGCCTTGTCGTGCTGGCCCGCCAGCAGGCGCTGCGCGCCAGCGTAGGCGATCATCGCGCCGTTATCGGTGCAATAAGCGGCCGCAGGGTAAAACACACGCGCTCCCTCAGAAGCAAGGGCCGGGCCCAATGAAGCTCGCAAGCGTGCATTAGCGCTTACGCCACCCGCCATGACCAGTGTCTTAAGGCCAGTCTGCTGAATAGCTCGCGCGCATTTTATTGCCAAGGTGTCGACCACAGCGTCTTCAAAAGCCCGTGCAATATCACAGCAGTCTTGCTCCGTAGCAGCCTCGATACCACCAAGACTTTT
>CBFHJC010000093.1:0-7642 GCA_965656045.1 Aequoribacter sp. | reverse complement strand
GGGCGACAATACACGGTCGGCCCTGATTACTCGAGGTTTGGCCGAAATCAGCCGCCTCGGCGTGGCGCTCGGAGGCCAAGCTGAAACCTTCGCTGGGTTGGCAGGCATGGGAGATATGATCGCCACCTGTACCAGCGATCAGAGCAGAAATCGTCGGGTCGGTATGGAGCTGGCTCAAGGACGAACCGTAGACCAAATTACAGAGAGTATGTTTATGGTCGCCGAGGGTTTGAAAAGCGCGCCGGTGGTGCTTGAGCTGGCGGCTCAGAACAACATACAGATGCCGATTGTTGAGGACGTTTTCAAAGTAATCACCGGCGAGAGCTCGCCCAACCGAATTTTCAAGGGTCTGCTGCGAGTCACCGCAGGGGCGGAATCAGAACCGGGTTAGGCACATCATGAACTCTAATGCTATTGGTGCTCTTACAAAACCGCTTCTGTGGTCATTCTGCTTGATGCTCACCGCATGTACCACCAGCCCAACGGGTCGATCTCAGTTCATGCTCATCTCACCCGAAGCCGCCATCGTGCAATCTCAAAAAGCGTACCAACAAACCATCGACTCCCTCAGAGAGAACAAGACTTTATCAGACGACCAGCGACTTGCTGACCGCGTTCAAAGAATCACTGGACGACTCATTACCGTGGCGCAGGAACAGTTTCCTGAGAGCAGATCCTGGGACTGGAGCGTGGCCCTGATCGCCGATGATGATACCGTCAATGCTTGGTGTATGGCCGGCGGTCGAATGGCTGTTTACACTGGTTTATTCGCACAACTCGAACTGACCGACGATGAGTTTGCTCAAATCATGGGACATGAGATCGCTCATGCGCTGGCGCATCATTCAGCGGAAAAAATATCCCGTGCGCTGGCTGCACAAATTGGTCTCACTGCCATCACGGCCTCAAGTGGCAATAGCCAAGCAGTCTCGAGTGGCGCAGAGCTGGCCGCCACACTGGCATTAGAATTACCCAATAGCCGCATTGCGGAATCCGAAGCGGATGTGATCGGACTAGAGCTCGCCACCCTGACCGGATTTGACCCCAAAGCAGCAGTGACTCTCTGGCAGAAAATGGGGGCACTGAGCGAGCGGCGTCCACCGGCTTTTCTGAGCACCCATCCGGATCCCTCGCAACGCCTGACCCAACTGGCGCAACAAGCGGAAACTGTCACTGGTTTAAACCCAAACCGAGTCAAAGCCCCTATTTTTCCAGTCACCATAATTTATCAACAGGACTAAATCATGACCCTCTTTCGCTCGAATCGTCTGACCATTATGTTCGCAGGCACGCTGCTCGCACTCAGCGCATGTAGCACCGACACCAATCAGAATCAGGTCTCCGAGGCGACGCTAAAGCCCTACCCTGAAACTCAGCAAGACCCGGTAATCGACACCTATTTTGGCACCCTTATTGAGGACCCCTATCGCTGGCTTGAAGACGATAGAAGCGCCGCAACAGAGGCCTGGGTGAAGGCTCAAAACAATGTCACCTATGATTATCTCAAGCAGCTGCCACACCGGGACCGACTGCGGGATCGATTAACGAGATTATTAGATTACGAACGCGAAAGTGCTCCGTTTGAAGAGGGCGAGTACACCTATTTCTATCGCAACGACGGGCTGCAAAATCAGTCGGTGGTGTATCGTATCAAACAGGGTGAAACCCAAGAAACCGTCTTCTTGGATCCCAATACGTTCAGTGCTGACGGTACTGTTTCGATGTCTTCTCTGAGTTTTTCCGAAGACGGCTCGCTTGCCGCGTATCAGTTGTCAGAGGGTGGTAGCGATTGGCGAAGCATTGTCATCATCGATACTGCGACACTCCAACCAGTCGATGAAGTCATCGAAAATGTAAAATTTAGTGGTATCAGCTGGCTCGGCAATCAAGGTCTTTACTACTCTCGCTACGACAAACCCGATGGCAGCGAATTGTCGGCAAAAACTGACCACCACAAACTGTACTATCACGAAATCGGCACCCCGGCGCTCGACGATGAAGTCGTGTTTGGCAATGCGCCAGAGCAGAAATACCGCTACGTATCAGGGCAGGTCAGCGAAGATGAGCGCTACTTAGCGATTTATGCGGCCAATACGACCTCGGGTAATGAGCTTTATCTGATTGACCTTAAGTCTGCAGACAACACGCTGATCACTGTTCTTGATCGGGCTAATTCGGACACCTCACTGGTACACTCAGAGGGCACCGCACTATTTTTTGAAACCAACTTAGACGCGCCTAACACGCGCGTTGTGCGTGCCACGCTCTCAGATCCCACCCCAGCCTCTTGGACAGATCTCATTCCAGAGACGCCGCATGTTCTGAACTTGAGCACCGGTGGCGGCTATTTTTTCGCTCACTACATGGTCGATGCAATCTCGCAGGTGAGTCAGTATGACACTAGCGGAAAGCGTGTTCGCGAGATTGAGTTGCCGGGACCCGGGTCGGCCAACGGCTTTTCTGGCAAGATCGACGCCGACACAGTCTATTTTAGTTTCACCAACTATAAGACCCCGTCAACACTCTATCAGCTCAAGCCTGACACCGGCGATATCGCGGTCTATCGGGAGTCTCAAGCCCAATTCAACAGTGCGGATTACCTCTCGAAACAAGTATTTTACACCAGCAAGGATGGCACCAAGATCCCCATGATCGTGACCCACCGAGCTGATCTTGCGCTCGATGGCGACAACCCCACCTTGCTGTATGGCTATGGCGGATTCAATATCAGCCTAACTCCCAGCTTCTCAAGCTCGGTCGCGGCATGGCTGGAAGAAGGGGGTGTTTATGCGGTGGCAAACTTGAGAGGTGGCGGTGAGTACGGCAAAGCATGGCATCTCGCCGGCACTCAACAAAACAAACAAACCGTCTTTGACGATTTCATTGCTGCCGCTCGCTACTTGATCACCAATAATTATACCCAAAGCAGCCGTCTCGCGATCCGAGGTGGCTCGAACGGAGGACTGTTGGTTGGCGCTGTTATGACACAAGAACCCGAACTCGCTGCCGTTGCACTTCCCGCGGTGGGCGTCTTGGACATGCTCCGCTATCACACCTTCACAGCGGGCGCTGGCTGGTCTTATGACTATGGCACTGCAGAAGATTCGCAAGAGATGTTCGAATATCTCCTAGGATATTCACCCGTGCATAACGTCAGAGCCGGTGTTAAGTACCCCGCCACTCTGGTCACCACTGCAGACCATGATGATCGTGTCGTACCCGCCCACTCGTTTAAGTTCGCGGCTCATTTGCAAGCTAAGCAAGCGGGAGAATCACCGGTCCTAATTCGCATTGAAACTGACGCAGGGCATGGCGCGGGAACGCCCACCGCCAAGGTAATTGATCAATACGTTGATATTTATGCCTTTACGCTCTATCACCTCGGTATTCGGTAAACGCTCGCTAAGCGTCTGTTCCTTGAACCAATGCGGGCGGAATAACACTCACCTCAGTCACATCTTGACTCAGGTGGGTGGCTAAAAACTGCTCAGCCTGAGCTCGAACCTCGGGGTCATGGCTGAAGTACAGGTCAAAGAAAGCGCCTACCGTAACCTGCGTAATCCATTGCTGCTGGATGACATTCATAGCGGCATCAGGAACCGGCTCAGTGCAAACTTGCACCTCGTCATTTTCGTTAATGCCAGTACTCGCATCACCCAAAAGGTCATACCACGGTTCTTGCAGATCATTTTTGGTCGCTCTCAGTACCGCCCAACATCCCAGAACATCGACGTTATCTAAAAAGCGGAAAGCCGCGGTAGGACCAGCGAATGCGGTATGTGACGCGCGATCAATACTGACCAGCCATGCATTGGGTACTTTTTCGGTGATCGGGAGTGCGTTGGTTTCATACGGGACCAACACGTCGTAGGTCCCTGCAATCATCATGAAGGGTAGCGATCGAGTTTCAAAAAACCGCGGCATTAACAGCGAGCTGGGGCCCGCTATCGAGACAATCGCGCCAATTCGAGCATCTGCTAAGGTCGGGTGATAGCCCAGTAGAGTTGAGGTAAATCCGCCAAGCGATACGCCCATCGCGCCAATCCGTGACGAGTCTATGATGCCAAATAAAGTATCGCCAGGCGTCGTATTGCGAGCCAATAACTGATCAATCAGAAAACTCACATCAGACGGCTGATTCACCACATCCTTAACGTAGGGGCCGCCCTCGGCTTGCATATTGGTCAAAGGGAAATCGATCATGGCCACAACAAAACCCTGCGCGGCCAAGTACTCGCCAAGATACACGCCACCGCGATGAGATGAGGAAAATCCATGGCTATAAATTAGTAGGGGGAAATTGTCAGAGGTTTTCTGGGAGATCGGTGCAAACAGCTTGCCCTTAAACTCGCGCCCCGAAGCTTCGGCCACCCCATTGCGGGCCTGCGTTACCCGAGTTGGGTCAACCAGTTGGAGTGACTCCGTGTGCACTGAGTAGCGAGCCATTGCCGCCCTCTGATCGGTCACCGAGCCTGCGGGAAAACCCTCCGGCGAAAACCATGCGCTCATGCCAAGCAATAGGAGTAGCACGCCGAGTAATCCAAAAAACAACACTTTCAAAATTTTCACAATAGCTCCGTTGACGTAGGTGATCTCTCTGCACACATTGTCGATCAGCCCAACCCGCCGCGCAAGCGCTTAAGTCTGGCTCGATGCCACCGAACCAGCCCAGACCTGTCCCGTCCCGACCCCATCCCGTCTCGGTCAGTAAGCGTTTGCCTGCATTGAAGATGCCGATAACCGGATTTTCAGGTATAACACGTGAATGGGAGAATGTGTTTTACTCCCACATTTGGGGCCATCTGCCCTACACAAAGCACTCTATCTACTATCAGCCAGTCGACACTACACGCTCGTATACTCGGAGATGCCTCATGCCACACCTGATCCTTATTGGTTTTATTAGCCTGCTCGTGGGTTGCACTGGTCTGCCTGATGGTGTTGCTCCGGTGTCGAACTTCGATGTCAACCGCTATACCGGTCAATGGTTTGAGATCGCGCGATTAGAGAACCGCTTTGAAAAAGGTCTTGAAGGCGTGACCGCCACCTATGACATCACTCCTGAGGGCACTATCCGCGTGATCAATGAAGGTCTGTCCACAGAAGATGGCACGGTTAAACGTGCTGAAGGGCGCGCAACTTGGGTCGATGACCCGGCTGTTGGCCACCTAAAAGTCTCTTTCTTTGGACCATTCTACTCGTCCTATGTGATTTTTGAGCTCGCTCCTGACTATTCTTACGCCTTTGTCACTGGGTATTCGCGCGATTACCTGTGGCTTTTGGCGCGCACCCCAGATCTCCCCGAAACAATTAAACTGGCCTTTGTGGCCCAAGCCACAGAATTAGGTTTCAATCTCGACGATCTAATCTGGGTCGATCAATCGGTGCCAAAGCCTGTTAAGCACGCCTCTCTTTAGAGCGTCCTGCCCGCTCGAAGAGGTCACACAGGCACATGCCTTGATGCAAAACTTTCGATACTCTCTGAGTCTCGAAATACCTGAGCAACACAAGAAGCACTTCGACGAAACTTGAGTGTTTGAGTCAGTGCCACGATCGAAGCAATCGGCTGTCACAAAAATATCACGTTTACCCTTCGCACCCTTACCGCATTGGGGTAGGATTCAAGTCAGTTGGTTCAGCAACATTAGGGGAGGTATCAAACCAGTGACAACACGATGGCTTGTTGTATTCAGTACCGTGATCGCGCTCGTGCTCAGTGGCTGCATGGGTAACGAATCTAAAGTAGCGCAAGGTAACCGCGACGGCGTGTTGCACTACGGGAACGGCTCTGAACCACAGGGTTTAGATCCTCACGTTGTCACGGGAGTGCCTGAGAACAAGATTATCCGCGCCCTATTCGAGGGGTTGGCGGTCAAAAATCCCTATACGCTCGAGCCAGAACCCGGTGTTGCTGAAAGCTGGGACATCAGCGAAGACGGCCGAACTATTATTTTCCATATTAATCCCAAAGCCACTTGGTCCAACGGTGAGCCCGTCACAGCACACGATTATGTCTGGTCGTGGCGAAGAGCTCTAAATCCCGAGATGGGCAATCAATATGCTTACATGCTGTATCCGCTGATCAATGCTGAAGAATACGCCACTGGCCGATTGTTAGATCCCGATCAGGTAGGCGTTAAAGCGATTGATGACCGCACCCTAGAGGTAAAACTGAACGCCCCGACGCCCTACTTTATTCAGCTCATGGACCATTACTCAACCTTTGCTGTGCATCCAGAGACTGTCACTGCGCATGGCGGAGCAACCAGTCGCTTCACCCCCTGGACGCGAGTTGACAACATCGTCAGCAACGGTCCCTTTATCTTGTCGGAGTGGAAACTCAACCGCTATATTCGCGTAGAAAAGAATCCCAATTATTGGAACGCTGACAAAGTAAAATTGAACGCAGTCATGTTCTATCCGACCGAGAATCTAACCAGTGAGGAACGCATGTTCCGCGCTGAGCAGCTACACCACACCAATGAGGTCCCGCTGGATAAAATTCCTGTTTATCAGGCGATGAAGCGGTCGCCATTTGTGCAAGCGCCCTACTTGGGCACCTATTATTATCTGTTGAACACCGAGCGTCCGCCACTGACAGATTCGCGCATTAGACGCGCGCTTTCGATGGCGGTAGATCGGGACACTCTAGTGAGTACAGTACTCCAAAATGCCTATGTGCCGGCATATTCAATCACGCCTCCAGATACTTTGGGTTATTTTCCCCCGATCACTTTTGGTTACGATCCCGAGCAAGCCAGAGCCCTGCTGGCCGAGGCTGGGTATCCCAATGGTGAGGGATGGCCTGGACTCGAACTGACCTATAACACCAGCGAGAACCATCGCAAAGTCGCCGTTGCTATTCAGCAAATGTGGAAAGATACACTCAACATCGAAGTGACCCTCGCCAATCAGGAATGGAAAGTCTATCTCGATTCGGTGAATCAGCTGAACTTTCAGATCGCCAGGCGCGGCTGGATTGGGGACTACGTAGATCCTAACAATTTTCTTGATTTATTCATTAGCGGCGGCGGCAATAACAACACCGGCTTCCGTAGCGATGACTACGACGACCTAATCTTGCGCCAAGCGCCCAATGCAACAACGCGTGATGCACGTTACGCGTTATTTCAAAAAGCCGAAAAAATGCTGATGGAAGAGATGCCGATTATCCCTATTTATACGTACACCAGTAAGCACCTCACTCATCCTAGCGTTAAAGGTATGCCCTCTAACTTGATGGACTCGCTGAACTTGCGCTACGTATGGCTTGACCCCAACGAAAAACTCGACCTGGAGTAAGATATGTGGCGTTTTATTGTAGGCCGCTTATTACAAGCGATACCCGTCATTTTCATTGTCATTACCGCAACTTTTTTTCTGGTGCGGGCGGCACCTGGCGGACCCTTCGATGCGGAAAAAGCGGTGATACCGGAGGTGAAGCAAGCTCTCGAGCGCCAGTATCGACTTGACCTGCCGCTCCATGAACAGTACTTCGCTTATCTGAAGGATCTCGCTCAAGGTGATCTTGGCCCCTCTTTTAAATACCCAGGACGCACTATCAATGAGCTGATTGAATCGGGACTACCGGCAACGGCAGAACTCGGAGCTTATGCGCTCTTGATTGCTATTTTCATCGGGA
>CBFHJC010000092.1:0-7814 GCA_965656045.1 Aequoribacter sp. | reverse complement strand
CCGCAGCCATCGTGGCTCGTAACGAGGCAACCGTGCCTCCTGAAAACGACCCGTTCATAGCTCTAACACGCCCTTTGATAGTGGCCACCGTTGCGCCCACCTTTGCCTTGGCGTGTTGTTGCATGTGATACACCCCAAGATCAAATGGGATCGAGTCAAAGCCACAAGAGAAGACGATCCGGGCGCCACTGGCCTTGGCCGCGTCGGAATGCTCATTAATCATTTGATACATCCAACTGGGTTCGCCGCATAGGTCGACGTAGTCTGTACCGAGTAGGGCACACTGTTTAACCAACTCGTTACCATAGAGCTGATAGGGCCCCACAGTAGTGATGACGACCGAGGTGTTGTTCACCATGGCTGCAACTGAATCGGCTGAGTCAGCATCGACTTCGATTAAGTCGACATGATTGCCGATACCCATCTCTTCTCGAACAGCGGCCAGCTTGCTGAGTGAACGTCCCGCCATGGCCCAGCGCAGAGGTGTAGTACCGTATCGTTGCTCGAGGTATTCACACACTAATCGGCCCGTGTAGCCAGAAGCACCAAATACAGTGACGTCATACGTACTTTGCTGAGTCATAACGTTTATCCTTACTTTATTGAGGGATGAATTGATCGACGGGTGCGTCTTTTAAGTGACCCACCAAGGGGCTGTGCTCTGCTCGCTCAAAAGCCGCATCGATGGTTTTAAACCGGCGCTGAATAGCGGCTCGATAATTGGGGTGGGTCAGAATAAAAGTCTCTTTGGCGATAAGCGCCTCTACGACTCTTTCGCCCAGAAGGTCAGGGTCGATACCATTGGTGACTAACTGTGTCATCGGATTCGCTGAGTCGGGCAACGATACTGGGATGCTCGCTGCCTCCTGGCCTTGGGTCAGGCTTCTATTACGTTCAGACAGATGAATTTTGGTACTTACGAAGGCAGGGCAGAGTGCCGCAACATGAATGCCAAAGGGTGCAAGTTCGACTGACCAGGCTTCACTCAGACCCACGACTGCGAGTTTGGTCGCGGTATATTCTCCGCCGAAAGGAACGCCAATTAATCCCGCCATAGAGCCCACATTGATAACCCAGCCGCCACCGGCGCGCTTGATTTCAGGGACCACCGCTTGCATACCGTTGACGACACCGATCAGATTAACGTCGATACACCACTGCCAGTCAGATAAAGTATTGTTTTCAACGGGTCCAGGTTTGCCACCGACGCCGGCATTGTTGACCACAGCATGTATGTGACCAAACTTTTCGACAGTGCGTTCGATCGCCGTTCGCCAGTGCTCTGGATTAACGACGTCCATGGTGACGGCGAGAACGGGTATCGACAGTGATTGAAGTGCTTGTTCAGCCTCGCGCAAGGCCTCGGCGTTAATATCGCCGATGACGACATTCATACCGACTCGCCCGAGTGACTTTGCCATTGCAAAGCCGATACCTTCTGCGCCACCACTGATGATGACTGTCTTGTTCTGGAATTCCATGGTGTGTGTGCTCCTGTTAGAAACCTCAACATACACCATGCGGCCGCTTGGATATACCCCTGAGAT
This sequence comes from Aequoribacter sp., assembly GCA_965656045.1. GTDB lineage: Bacteria > Pseudomonadota > Gammaproteobacteria > Pseudomonadales > Halieaceae > Aequoribacter. Next base: position 6,267 of record CBFHJC010000092.1, on the reverse strand, counting down.
AATGAAAAAACTGAAAGTTCAAAGATGGGCCTGTTCTGCTAAAGAAGGGGTATTGATGAACGTTATCGCGACGAGTGCCGCACTCGCTGAGACACCTGAGATTCGAGTGTGACAAGCCGTCACCACAGGCGATTGGTAGTTTGAACTTCGAGTATTATCTGCTACGGTTAGCCCTCGATTAATGCAGATGGAGCTCGTTATGAGCGCGAAGATACCTCGTTCCAATGAAGATGATTACAGTGCAGAGATCATCGCTAAGCGACAAGAGTTTATCGAGCAAACGACCGGTGCTCGGTTGGACCACACCAAAAGGTTTTCATTCGATCCGCAGTCTATGTCGGGCAATATCGAGAATCTTTTTGGCGTCGCTCAAATCCCCATTGGGTTAGCGGGTCCTCTGCTGGTGAATGGAGAGTACGCGCAAGGAGAGTTCTTTGTGCCCATGGCGACCGTTGAGGGGACCATGCTAGCCAGCTACAACCGAGGCATGAAGGTGATTAAAGAGAGTGGTGGTGTCATGACCACAGTTACCAGCGTTGTGATGCAACGGGCACCGTGCTTCGTCTTTAAAGATGCCCGACAGGCTCGAGATTTTACCCTCTGGCTGGATCAGCACTTCACTCAGATTAAAGCCAAGGCAGAGACAACGACCTCGGTGGGTAAGTTAAATGAGATTGAGCGATACCACGTACATAACATGGTCTATACCCGATTTGACTACAGCACGGGCGACGCGGCGGGGCAAAATATGACCAGTCGAGCGACCTTCGTTGCCTGTGAGTGGATTAGAGAGCAGAATCCACACATGTCGCACTATTTGCTGTCTGGTTCATTCGATACCGAGAAGCGAACGTCGAGTGTCAACTTGTTGAAGGGTAGGGGACGCCGAGTGACTGCAGAAATTACCATCCCCGCTGAAGTCATGAGAACCCACCTGCGGGTAACGCCAGAAGCGATGCACTATGGCCAGGGTATTAGTACACTTGCTGCGCTTCTGACTAATTCCTCAAATAATGCGGCTCATCCGGCCAACGGTTTGGCTGCACTTTATCTTGCGACCGGGCAAGACGTCGCCAACATTGGCGAGTCCAACCAGTGTACAACGTATAATAAAGTCACTCGAAACGGGGACTACTATTACTCTATTACTTTACCGTCGCTCATTGTCGCAACGTATGGGGGTGGGACGAGTCTCTCGACCCAGCGAGAATGTCTCGAAATTATGGACTGCTATGGGCAAGACAAAGCGATGAAGTTTGCGGAGATCGCCGCAGCACTGGTCGTCGCCGGTGAGTTATCACTCGCAGCAGCGACGCGCACTGATAAAGAAAACCGCACCAATGAGTGGGTGAATGCGCACGAGCGACTCGGACGTAATCGATGAAGATAAGACTCGCTATAGGCCGGTTTAAAGCACCAGTTTGGTCTTTGATTGCCGGCTTACTCATGCTGCTTGGATGCAGTGAGGATACAAAGATGAATGTTCAAGAAGTTTGGGCCGTGATCGAATCGCCAGCCTTAGTGATTGATGTCAGAACAGCCGAAGAAGTGCAGGCTGGTGCGCTTATAGGTGCATTTCATGTGCCCTATGAGGACATTCTGAGGGGAGTCGATGCGCTGGGGGCAACACAGGATACCCCCATCGTGGTGTACTGCCGGAGCGGCAACCGATCTGGGATAGCACAATCAATGCTACAGCAGGCCGGCTATTCTGCAGTGGTTAACGGCGGTGCTTATGATGACCTGGTACCAATGCAATCGGATATGCCCGTTAATCAGCATTGGGCGCAATAAGTGGGCTAGCTTTGGTCATTATTGGGGTGAAGACCCCGAGCCCGCACCACACTCGGCGGCACGCCAAACCAGCGTCGACATGCGCGCCTAAAGTTTGCGACATCGTTATAGCCTAGTATGGCTGCAATGGCTTCGGTTGATAAACTCGTCTCCTCAAGATGGCGAGCCGCAAGCTCGGCCAAGGTGGCATCCCTGACTTGCCGATAGCTGGTGCCTTCAGCCGCTAATCGCCGAGCGATGGTTCGTTTTGAGGTAAACATGGCAGCGGCGAGTTTTTCCTCGCTCACCGTTGCCGCAGGCTGCGAAAGCATCAGTTGGCGGAGTCTGTCAGCCAACGTGAGTTGCTTGCGCGGTGTCGATTGAAGCAATTCTTCGCACAAATCTCTGGCTTTCTGATACGACGCGGTGTCGCTTGAGACGTTGGCAATATTGACTTGTGAGAGAGGCAGCCAGACCGCATCTTGTGCTTGATTAAATTCGACCGGTGCATTGAGTGCTTCGTGGTACTGCACAGCATAGCTCGGTGGGGCGTAGCTAAAGCTGAATCTCAGTCCATCGAGTCCGTCGCCAGTCACAGCATCAATGAGTGCTTTAATGACGAGTGCAAAACACTCAGTCAAGTGCACTCGGTTCTCGTGGCTAACTGGGACAGTGAGCTTGAGTCGACAACATAGGTCAGATCCCACCGTCTCGATTTCGATGTGTGTAAAAGAGATCCGCAGTGGTAAGAAGTCACGAAGGGCTCGCAGTGCGCGCAATACCGTTGGGCTGCTCAGCGCCAAGTAGCCTATGGGTCCGAAAGTGTTGGGTGTGAGTTGACTGCCCACGACCAACCCAAACCCTGGTTGGCCGTATAAAGCTCGAGCGTTATCCAGAATGACCATCTGTGATCGAGCGGTAATGAGTGTGTCGTCGCCGGGCATCAAAATCGAGGACGGAAGTTCGCTGCCACTGAGTAACTTCGGTAGATCACGATGCTGAAGTTTTAAGACGCGCGCTGTAATCCTTGTATACAGGCTAGGTATAAATCCTTCATTGAGTTCAACCATTGGCACGCTCAGTGAATCATGGGTTTTCAGTGTGCTAAAAAAAGGGGATTGTGTCAAAAAAAGACCGCTTATAACGCAGTTCTTTGGTTACAATAGCCGTATTCACTCTAGGAGATTTCGATGGTTAGCATTACGTTTATTCAGCACAACAACGAGAGCATGACGATTGATGCGGAAGAAGGGCAGTCGTTAATGGAGAATGCAATCGCCATGGGTGTTAAAGGCATTGACGCCGATTGTGGTGGCGGGTGCGCTTGCGGTACATGCCACGTGTTTATCGAAGAGAATTATGTCGACAAGCTCGGTGCACTCGACGAGCTCGAGGATGCGATGCTCAGCATGAGGCCCGACCGACAAACCAATTCACGGCTGAGCTGCCAGATTCAAGTCACCGAAGAGCTTGATGGCATGGTTGTGAACGTACCTGAGTACCAGATGTAAGTCGGCCCGACCGGTTCCGCTCAGTTAAGGTGAAGGGCGCCCCGTGGGTCAGTCACAGGCACCTTGTCTGTTTGGTTTTTGTGATGTTAGCGCAGAGCTAAGACAGTCAAAGGCGGGGTGATCAGAGATCAATCCGCCGTTTAGTGCGTCGCGCTCTCGTGTGCAAGTGCTTTGTAGCTGAGCAGGAACGTATAAGCGCTCTGTTGCAAGGCATCATAAATGCACACATCGGGTGCAATGCGGGATAACCGTCGACTGAGCTGTAAACTGACCAGACCATGCGCTGTGGCAACCAGCTGCACAGATAACATGCGTGAGTCCTGTTCAATCGACTCGGCGGTAAGCCAGTCGTCTACCAGTACTACCAATATTTCAAAAGCCGAAGGCGGACTCGTGCCCGCACTGGCCATCGCGTCGATCAGCAACTCACCCCACATTAGGTCATAGAAGGCTTGTTTATCGATAATGTAGCGCATATAGGCGTGGCCTGCGGCGATAATCCGCTCGATGGTGCCTTTCTGGATTCCAGAAATCGCGCCTGATACCGCGTCTTGCAGGCCCAAGAAGCCGAGCTCGGCGACGCTCAGAAGTAGCGACTCTTTATCTTTGAAATGCCGATAAGGCGCGCCGCTACTCACGCCAGCGCGTCTCGCTGCTTCGATAATCGTGAAATCGGAGCTGTTGCGTTCCTCAATGAGCTCAGCAGCGGCCACAATCAATGTATTTTTGAGATTACCGTGGTGGTAATTAGGCGCGCGCTTGCGCTTGTCTCTTGGTAACTGGCTCATGGTGTCGCAACGCCAGTTGCCTGTTCTACGCTAGCCCCGATCTTATGGGTCGATCGGGTAATCAGCAGAAACGCTGGGGGTACCAAGAAAAAACTGATTAAAGTTGATAACAGCACGCCGCCAGCGATGGCCATTGCGAAGGGCGGCCAAAACTGTCCCCCCTCGAGAATTAGAGGTAGGAACCCTCCAAAAGTGGTGATTGTTGTTGACACAATATGACGGCTGGAATCCATTACTACTGCGCGCATCGCCAAGGGATTCCCCTCTCGCGCCTCTGGGTCTAACTGCAGTGCGGTGATAATGATAATAGCGGCATTAATTGATACACCCACCGACCCAATGACGCCGATCAAAGCCTGCAGCCCAAAAGGATACCTGAACAGTTCAATCGCTAATAAACTCAGAGTCATAGAGCAAAAACAAACGAGCAATCCGACTGCGGTCAAACGCCAAGAATTAAAGGTGAGGAGCATCGTTGCGAGGAGAGCCGACAAGATTAGCCCAAGTGGTGCGACGATATAGTTGACGACGGCGGCTCGCTCGTCTGCGTCGCCACCAAATTGGATGCTGTACCCCGGTGGCAGCGCAATTGGGTTGTCTTGAAGGTCCTGCTGGAGCTGTTTGAGAGCTTCTTCGGGCAATACACCACGGACTAAAAAAGCCTGAACGGTATTGATCCGTTCACCATTTTTCCGGCTGATCGCGCTATAACTGGGCACTAAATGTATATCGGTTATCGATGGCAAAGCGATGTAGTCCGAGCCCGGTTGACCCCCCATCACGGGAGTCTGCAGCCGTGAGAGGGCATCGCTGCCACTGTGCGCAAGTCGATCAAGACGCACTCTGATTGGCAGCCGTTGAGTACCCTCAAGAATTTCAGCACCGATTGCGCCAGACAGTGAGGTGCCGACGCTGGCTGCCAAGCTTGCGACATCAAAACCTGCGGTCTTCAGCGCGGTTTCATCGACACTGAGTTCCAGTTTTGGGGGTGCGCCGAGAATCGAGGCATTGGTGTGAGTAACAGCCGGGATTTTTGCCATCCGTTCTCGGTACAAATTGCCGAGTTCTCGTAGCGTATCTAGATTCGATCCAAAGATTTCTATCTCTAAAGGCGCAGAGACTGGAGGCCCTTGATCAATCCCTCTAACGACGGTTCGTGCCTGCGGGAACTCTCGGTCTAGTTTGATCTGCAGATCACGTATGACTTGGTCGGTTTGTTTTGGATCTCGAGTTAACACGAGGGCCTCAGCCCAGGTGGAGACGCCGTCCATTTTGCGGTACATGTTGTAATAGAATGGCGGTGCACTCTCGCCAACCATCCAGTCAATACGGCGGACCTCTGAGAATTGACGAACACTCTCATCCATCGCTTGCGCCACTGCGACCGTTTCGTCGATAGAGCGGCCGTCAGCCAATTTAACCTGGATATAAAGCTGGTCGCGATCAGTGCCCGGAAAAAATTGAGCTGTCAGCGTGGGGAAAGCAAGTATGCCAACCAGAGGTAGCATAAGAGATGCAAAGATGGCCGCTCTGGGCGCTCGCAAGGTAAAATCGACGGCTTGAGCCAAACGCTCGCTTATTGCTGGAATCGTCAGTCCTTGGTTCAAGAAGCCAGTGCGATCGCCATCAGGAAGCAGCTTGGCCGCGAGTACCGGTGTAATCGCAAGAGCGAGGACCAGCGAAGTTAGTAGCATGATGATGACGGCGGTTGCGATAGAGCCCATGAAACTCCCCCCTGGCCCGGGGAGCAGCGCTAGAGGTAAGAAGGTCAATACCGTAGTGCCGGTTGAGGCGAGCAAAGGGACACGCAGCCTGTGAACACTCTCTTTGATGGCGAGCCGCCGACTCGAACCTGCTTGCAATCTTTTGCGCAGTTCGTCGGTCATCACGATCGAGCCGTCGACCAGAAGCCCGAGTGCTACGATTAATCCAGTGACCGACATTTGATGCAAAGGCATCCCGATGAGTTGCATGATCGTCAGCGAGGTGAGCGCGCAAAGCGGTAATATCAGTGACACAACGAGTGCAGCTCGCCATCCGAGCGTAATGAAAAGTACGGTGATGACAAGACCAACGCCCACGATCAAATTGATAAGAACACTCATGAGCCGATCGGTGACGTACTCCCCCTGATCATAGGTGATCTCGAAGTCTAAGCCATCACCCCGAGTTGCGGCGTAGGCTCTGACAGCTTG
>CBFHJC010000091.1:0-7861 GCA_965656045.1 Aequoribacter sp. | reverse complement strand
CGATCTTTGTGGGTGGGGCGATTGGTGTTGAGTCTATCAGTGCTGCGGTATACGAGGCAGCCTTTCAGCTTGAGAGACGTCCGCTTGAGTACTATTTGCTGTATTCGTTAGAGGAGTTCATTGAGATGTTTGGCATCGCGCTGTTCATCTTTTATGCGCTTGATTACCTCTCAACCCGATCCGAACAGGTTAGCATTAGGCTCTCCGAATGATCTTGCCGACTGTGCGTCGAAATGCTCTGCCCATTGTGTATGGGGGCTTTGGGCTCATTGAGTTGATGGGCGTACTGAGCATTGCCGCCATTATGGTCTTCGTTGGCGCCCCGATCATTGCCGATTTTGTTCAAGATTCACGTTTGCGAGTCAGCGCCAATGCACTCCAAAACAGTTTTGCGCAAGCGCGCAGTGCCGCCGTGGCCCGATCAGCTCGTGTCACGGTCTGTATTAGTAGCGATGGCCAAAATTGTACGACTGGAAATTGGGCGGACGGATGGGTCATTTTTGAAGATGAAAACGCTTTGGGTGAAATTGATGAAACGAACGATACTCGAATTAAAGTCCAGCAAGCCTTACAAGGCACTGTGACGGTCTTGCCGAGCACCGAGATGTCCGATGCGGTCTTTTTCGATTTTCTTGGATTCGTGCGCAATACCAGCGACGATGGTGATTACTTGTCAGGCAGTTTTCTTGTTTGTGATGACCGAGGTGACGCTGCGAATACCAGGGCAGTCTATTTAAGTGCTGCGGGTTCGTCCCGTGTCGGTGGGCCCGAAAACGCGATGAGTTGCGATTCTGAATAATCGATTTTGAACGAGCGCAATAAGGGGGTAACGATTAGCGCAATAAAAGCAACACACCAAAATAATCATCTCGCCAGACTGCAGCGTCTTTCTCTATGAGCGTATCCATACCCAACCAGAAGCATGAGTTTAAAAAAAGTAGGCAGGTGGTCCATACATCGGGTGCGCTGCCAAAAGCTGGAAGAAGGGCTTTGCCGGTCATGGGTTGGATTTGAAAAACTAAAAACGCACCCAAGAATATGAGGCTGCTGAGTACGAATTTTAGAGTCATCATTATTGGGTCGACACGCTCAGGCAGTGGCAAAAACACCGCATTCGCGGCGATTTAAGACCACATTTAAGCAAATAGCACCAAGCTATTCTACTATTTGTTAAAAAGCTATGGCGAGTACCCCGATCATAGTCAGACAAACAATCACGGGTATGACAACGGTGATGATTCCGACATCTTTATAGGCCTGCTTGTGAGTTAAACCCGTAATCGTCAGCATGGCGACAACGCCGCCCGAGTGCGGTAAGGAGTCGAATCCGCCGCTTGCGATCGTGGCAATACGATGTAAGACCTGTGGTTCAATACCCATCTCTAAATACGCCGGTGCCAACGTCTGCATGAATATCTGTAGACCTCCTGATGCGGATCCAGTGATCGCAGAAACCAAACTGACAGAGGTAAAAGCTGAGATAAGAGGGGGCAAGTTGGATACCAATAAAGCGGCAGAAAAATTCTCAAATCCGACGGTTTGGGTTACGACGCCCCCAAAGCCGATAACGGCAGCAGTATTGATCAGCGGCATGATGGCATCGTTGGTGCCGTTCCCCATGACACGTAAGGCTGATGGTCTGATAGATTCGAACATCAGACACGCGATCACCGATCCAATAATCAGGGCCATGCTAGGCCAAACTACGGGCTGGGCACTGGCGAAACTGATCAGCGAGCCGATTAAGGAATCGTCGGCGACAATTGGACTCAAAAGACGTGGTGCGATAATCAGAAAAAGCACCAAGGTGATTGGTACCATAGCCAGAAACCAATGTGGGTATTGGTCATGATCAAGGTCAAGAATTTTATCGTTGGGCCCAAGCTCGAAATGCTCGCCGGCGAGCCGCGCTTTTTTCCGCTCGGTCTCTAAATACCACATACCGAGCACAAACATTAACACCCCGGCGCTGATTCCAATCCAAAAGCCCGAAAACAGATCTGTTCCCAGTCCCACACTCGCAATGACATTTTGTATCGAGGGGGTACCTGGCAGCGCTGTCAGGGTGAAAGTGGCCGCGCCGAGCGCTAAAGCAGCGCAGAAAAGACGTTTGGGTATATCGGCTTGTTGCAGGAGCTTTAATCCTAGTGGATACATGGCGAAAATAACGACAAAAACTACTACACCGCCGTAGGTGAGCAGTGCACATGCCAATACTGTAATCCAGAGTGCGCGATCAGCCCCTAGCTTATCAATTAACCGCAGCGCAATACTCGCAGCTGCGTGACTTTCCCCCATCACGCGCCCAAAGATGGCGCCTGCGGCGAACAGCAGAAAGAATTTTCCGGCGAAGGTAAATGCGCCAAGAGGACCAAAGGAAAAGTATTGCGCTAAGCCCGTGGCTATCGGCAAATTATTGGTGAGGATGACGACGGTGGAGCAGAGCAGAGAGGCAAAAATGATATTAATACCGCGCAGAGCCAAAACAATTAATAGAATGACGCTGCCCAAAAGCCCAAGAGTTGTCATGCACTGTCCTTAGATTCGTTATGCTTGTTATGTGCATGAATTGTGCCTCAGTTATCCTGTTTAGGGTAGTTTCTTGAGCAATTGTTCGGTGAACTGCATTGCTCATTGGGCGCGTAAATACTGTCGAGATTGATTTGTAAGTGATAGTGTTAAGCGCGTTGTAGTCAGTTGGATGGTAGTGATCTACTTGTGTGTCGAGGCGAAGTGGCCGTAAATGAGAACTCAGAGGAAATGAGCATGTATCGAGTGTGCAGTGTGATGCTAGTGTTGGCGTTGGCTGGTTGCGGCAGTTCGCCAATCGAGCCGGTCAAGGTGGCTCAGGCGGGGGTCTCAACAGAATCCGGTTTCGTGGTTCCACATCTCACCAAAGACGTACTCACGTGGTCTGATATTCCCTACGCCGAGCCGCCCGTTGGAGATCTGCGCTGGAAAGCACCTCGGCGACTGGTCGCAGATCCAGATGCACTGCTCTCAGCGAAACCGGGCGTTGCCTGCGTCCAGATGGCATCCGACAGTGGTGGTGTTCCGGGAGAGGGTATCGTCGGGCAAGAGGACTGCCTGTACATGGATATCAAAGCGCCGCTGACGGAAGCAGAGCAACCGCGTCCCGTAATGGTGTGGATACACGGCGGGGGTAACACGTCGGGCTACAAAGGGTTTTACAATTACGACGAGCTCGTGCGTCGTGAAGACGTCGTCGTCGTGAGTTTTAATTATCGTCTCGGACCGCTGGGTTGGTTCACCCACCCGGCTATTCAGGGTGGGCAGTTGGGTTTGGATCAAACGTCTAATTTTGGTCACTTGGATATTATTGCGGCGCTTGAATGGGTTCAGCGCAATATCTCGATCTTTGGTGGTGACCCCGACAACGTCACGATATTCGGTGAGTCGGCAGGCGGTCATAACGTCTTTGCCATGCTCGCAAGCCCTCTGACAAATGGTTTATTCCACAAAGCGATCTCGCAGTCTGGTTATGTCAAGTCGGCGACACCTGAACAAGCCTATCAAGGGCAGTTAGCAAATCCTCATATCAGACGTTCTGCTGCGCAAATACTGGAGCAATTGGAGTTAGATGCCAGTGCCACCGCAAGCCAGCTTCGCGCAGTCAGTGCGATCGATCTGTATCAGGCATTTTACGATCTAGCGGGTGATGGTGATGTGCCGCTTACCACGGCCGACGGTGTTGTGATTCCAGCCGAGGGCTTTATGGCGGCTTTAGGTGATCCTCGGTATGCCAAACATATTCCAGTGATAGCGGGGGCGAACCGCGACGAAGTTACGCTTTGGCTTGGCACGCATCGTTATTTTGTTGACGCGAGCTATCCTTTTACGCGCCTGCTGCCCCCGAAAATGAGACTGAAAGATCCTGAGGTTTATGCCGACTGGATAGACGTTCGATCGACAGCCTGGAAACTGAGAGGTGTTGATCAGCCGCTCGATCAGTTGAAGCGAGCGGGTTATTCGCAGCTTTACGCCTATCGATTCGATTGGGATGACCAAAAGACGTCATTTTTCGCAGACTTTCCCAATGTAATTGGTGCCGCGCATGGCGTCGATATCGCTTTTTTGACGGGCGATTTCAAGTATGGGCCGATTAGCCGTTATATTTATCCGGATTCTCCCGAGCGCGATGAACTGATGCAAACGATGATGGCCGCGTGGTCTGGTTTTGCGCGCAGTGGGGAGCCAAAGGCCCCGATTGAATGGCCTCAGTACACACCCGATGAACGTGCGTTTATTCACTTGGATGTCGGCGACCAGCTGCGGGTTGCCTATGATTCAGTGACGGTTGATTTGCTCTTGCAACGAGTCAGCGGGCTCGATCATTTGACCTATGAAGAACAATGTTTGCTGGGCTGGGATACTCTCACTAAAGTGGGGCAGCCACACTATGACGACTACGCTAGCTGGTCGCATTGCGCCGGTGTTAGTGCGACGGAGATTGAGCGTTCTATTACCGAGAGCCTACTTGAAGAATACGGTACTACCTCTGTTCTCTAGGCGTTTAGCGCTGTTTATATTGAGTGGGGCAATAGCCGCGTGAGACCGTAAAGCCACGCTGTGCGAGATGTTTGGTTTTACGACCCGTCACACGCTGGCGCCAGTTCTTAAAAGACTGTGGCTTAAGATGTGTTCGCATCACTGTGATGGTCTCGGCCTCACTCAATCCAAACCCGCTCTCGATTGCTTCGAAGGGCGTCCTGTCTTCCCACGCCATTTCGATCACTCGGGAGATTTCTTCGTCGTTGAGTGCTCTCAGTTTTTCTTTTGTTGCCATAGCAGTCAGGGTCCAGTGAGCCCAGTGAGTAGGTCTATCGGGCCAAGTGTAATGTATCTGCGCCGCGGGTGCAGAGTGGAATACCGAACACCAAAGATCGATGAGTGCGGATTGCGGATTGAGAGTGGCACAACGCACAACTCAGAACGCACAACGAGGATCGAGGATCGAGAGTCGCACATCAGAACCAGTGGCTTAAAAGTGTAACTTACGGTCAATTTTTATACCGAATGGGTCATTGTTGATCAGGCTGCGCCCAGCCATGATACACGCTCGTTCTATTCTACGGAGAATCACCATGTCGCATACAGCCTATATTTATGATGCGGTCCGCACGCCTCGCAGCAAGGGAAAGGCAGGCGGGAGTTTAAATTCGATCAAGCCGATCGACTTAGGCGCCACACTATTACGTGAGTTGCAGCGCCGACATGATTTAGACACCAGCTACGTCGATGATGTGGTGATGGGTTGCGTTACCCCCATTGGTGAGCAGGGCGGTGATGTCGCAAAAATGATCGTACAAAATGCAGATTGGGATGAATCCGTGGCCGGGGTGCAACTCGATCGATTTTGCGCATCGGGTTTAGAGGCGGTGAATATCGCTGCGCAAAAAATTGCCTCCGGATGGGAAGATCTGGTGGTGGCCGGTGGTATTGAAAGTATGTCTCGAGTCCCAATGGGCTCCGCAGGTGGCGCCATGGGTTCAGATCCTGCTTTCTCACTCAAGTCTGGTTTTGTGCCACAAGGGATCGGCGCCGACACTATCGCGACAATTGGTGGCTGGTCTCGGGAAGACGTCGACGCGTATGCTGTTGAGTCGCAGCGGCGTGCAACTCACGCGAGAGACAGCGGCTGGTTCGATCGGAGTGTCGTTCCCGTGAAGGATATCAATGGTCTGACTGTGCTCGAGCGGGATGATTTTATCAAACCAACAACGACTCTTGAGGGATTGGCAGGGTTATCGCCCTCGTTCGCCGGTATTGGGCAAATGGGTTTTGACGACATTATTTTGTCGAAGTACAACCAGTTAGAGCGCATTAATCATGTTCATACGCCCGGCAATTCATCGGGTATTGTCGACGGATCCAGCGCCGTTTTGATTGGCAGTGAGAAAGCCGGTAAAGATCTAGGATTGACCCCGAGAGGTAAGGTGGTCGCCACTGCAATCTTATCGACAGATCCCATTATTATGCTGACGGGCCCGGGTCCTGCGGCGAAGAAATGTTTGGCGCGTGCTGGCATGACTGCAGCAGATATTGATCTGTGGGAAATTAACGAGGCTTTCGCCTCGGTTGCGCTGCGATACATGCAGGATCTTGATATTGATCATTCGGTCACTAACGTCAATGGTGGTGCGATTGCGATGGGGCATCCGCTCGGGGCAACTGGCGCGATGCTGGTAAGCACTATGCTAGATGAGCTTGAGCGGCGTCAGCTGCGTCGGGGCATGCTGTCTTTATGCGTCGGCGGCGGCATGGGCATTTCAACCATCATCGAACGTATCTAGCGCACTAGCTGAGTTAAGGAGAAAGCAATGAGTGTATTTCATTATGATAAGGACAGCGCTGGAATCGTGACTGTCACTATGGATATGACCGGGCCGGTTAATGCCATGAACCAAGAGTACCAGGTTGCGATGAGCGAGACCGTGGCGCGCCTAGAATCTGAAAGCGATTTGAGAGGTGTCGTGTTTGCCTCCGCTAAAAAAGTATTCTTTGCCGGCGGCGATTTGAACGATTTAGTGGCAGTAGAGCCGGGTCAAGAAGATGAATTTTTTGCGGGTTTGCAAGCGACGAAGTCGGTGCTGAGACGCATCGAAAAACTCCCTGTACCGGTTGCCGCAGCGATCAATGGTGCAGCGCTTGGCGGTGGTTTTGAAATTGCCCTGTGCTGTAATTACCGCGTGGCTTGGAATGATCGTTCGGTCCAATTGGGCTTGCCTGAGGTGACATTGGGTTTGTTACCTGGTGGTGGCGGTGTGGTGCGACTCACGCGCTTGCTGGGTTTGGCTGCAGCGCTGCCGTATTTGACCGAGGGTACTCGTGTGACGCCAGACAAGGCTCTGGCAGCGGGCATGATTCACGCCACGGTCGATACATTGGAAGAACTCGTACCGAATGCCAAGGCTTGGATTTTGGCTCAAGATGATGTCCAGGCAGCAGCAACGCAGCCTTGGGATACGAAAGGTTATAAAGTGCCCGGCGGTGGCATCAATTCACCGGGCGTGGCCCAATTGGTGATGGTTGCGCCTGCGATGCTGTTTTCTAAAACTCGCGGTTTACTGCCAGCCCCTGCGCAAATTTTAGACTGTGCGGTCGAAGCACTAAGGCTAGACCTTGATACCGCACTAACCGTCGAATCGCGTGGTCTTGCGAAGCTCGTGGTGACGCCGCAAGCCAAAAATATGATCTCTACCTTCTTTTTCGGGCTCAATAAGATCAATGGTGGTGCGAGTCGACCCAAAGGCGTTGAAAAAAGGCTCACCCAGAAAGTGGGTGTTTTGGGTGCGGGAATGATGGGGCAGGGAATTGCTTACTCATCCGCTATGGCGGGCATTGAGGTGATCTTAAAGGACATCAGTCTTGAGGCTGCCGAGAAGGGAAAAGCCTACACTCAGAATCTGCTCGCTAAGCGGGTAGCAAAAGGTCGAATGACCGAAGAGGCAATGCAGACTGTTCTAGACCGCATTACACCAACAGCGAGCAATGATGATCTTCAAGGTTGTGATTTGATCATTGAAGCGGTGTTCGAGAATATTAAGCTCAAGCACCAGATCACAGCAGAATTAGAGGGTTACTTGGCGCCCGGTGGTGTGTGGGGATCGAATACCTCGACGTTGCCGATTACTCAGTTGGCAGAAGGTAGTCAGACGCCCGAGAATTTTATTGGGATCCATTTTTTCTCACCAGTCGACAAAATGCCTTTAGTCGAGATCATTTGTGGCGAGAAAACCAGTGACGAAGCACTCGCAAAAGCGTTTGATTACACGCTGCAAATTAAAAAGACGCCTATTGTTGTGAATGATTCGCTGGGGTTCTTCACCTCACGCACTTT
>CBFHJC010000090.1:0-7894 GCA_965656045.1 Aequoribacter sp. | reverse complement strand
AACCGTAGCTAAGTACTAAGGTGCCGACACAAGTTGTCGGCTCGAATCAAAGTAGCGCCCGCGAACTTAGGTTTGCGGGCGTTCTTTTATGAGCGCTTCGACCACGCTTGGATCCGCCAGGGTGCTGATATCGCCTAAGCTATCGAGCTCGTTCTCTGCAATTTTACGCAGAATTCGTCGCATGATTTTCCCCGAGCGGGTTTTTGGCAGTGCCGGCGCCCACTGGATGATGTCTGGTTTAGCGATAGGCCCGATTTCTTTGACGCATAAAGCGATCAATTCGTTAAACAGTGCCTCGGTGTAGGCAACACCCGCCATTGGTGTCACGTAGGCATAAATGCCTTGGCCCTTGATCGGATGAGGAAATCCTACGACCGCCGCCTCTGAAATATCTGGATGTAACACGAGCGCGCTCTCTACCTCGGCCGTACCCATCCGGTGCCCCGAGACATTGAGTACGTCATCAACGCGTCCAGTAATCCAGTAATAGCCATCGTCGTCGCGGCGAGCACCATCACCGGTGAAGTAATAGCCTTTATAGGTACTAAAATAGGTATCGATTAACCGCTGGTGATCACCGTAGACGGTTCGTATTTGACTCGGCCAAGAGCGCTTGATGACCAAGTAGCCCGCACCCGCACCGGTGATCTCTTCGCCCGCTTCGTTGAGTAACGCCAGTTCAACGCCGAAGAAAGGAAAGGCCGCCGAGCCTGGTTTGAGGGCATGAGCACCGGGAAGTGGCGTGATCATTGCTGCACCGGTTTCAGTTTGCCACCAAGTATCCACGATCGGGCACCGCTGATCCCCTACGACGCGATAATACCATTCCCAAGCCTCTGGATTGATGGGTTCACCCACTGAGCCGAGCAGGCGTAAGCTGGTTCGTTGATAACGTTGCACGGGCTCATCACCCAGAGTGTGGAGGGCCCGAATCGCGGTGGGTGCAGTATAGAAAATAGCGACTTGGTATTTATCGATGACCTGCCAGCAGCGGCTGGCATCAGGGTAGGTCGGGATTCCCTCAAACAGTAACGACGTAGCACCATTCGCTAATGGTCCATAAACGATGTAGCTGTGACCAGTAACCCAGCCGACATCTGCGGTACACCAGAACACTTCGCCATCGCGGTAATCAAAGACATATTTAAAGGTGCTAGCTGCCTGCAGTAAGTAACCCGCGGTGGTATGGAGTACCCCCTTCGGTTTGCCAGTAGAGCCCGATGTATACAGGATAAATAGCGGGTCTTCGGCACCGACACTGACCGGTGCGCAGTCTGTAGATTGTTTACCGACGTACTCGTGATACCAAAAATCGCGTGTCTCGTTCCAATCGATAGTGGCTTGAGTACGCTGAACCACTAAGCACGTATGGACGTTCGGGCAGCCTGCTAGTGCTTTGTCGACATTGGCTTTTAGAGGGATGGTTTTACCGCCTCTGATGCCTTCATCGGCGGTAATGACGAGCTGGCAATCGGAGTCTAAGATTCGATCCTTCAGCGCCTCTGGCGAGAAACCACCGAAGACCACGGAGTGAACCGCGCCGATGCGAGCGCAAGCGAGCATAGCGTAGGCCGCCTGCGGTATCATCGGCATGTAGATGCAGACTCTGTCTCCTTTGCTGATGCCTCGACTCTGCAGAGCGCAGGCCAACTGACAGACTTCAGACTTCAGCTGCGAATAGCTGATTTTGATAGCGTCGTTTGGGTCATCGCCTTCCCAAATGAACGCGGTTTGCTCTGCCCGCTCTGGCAGATGCCGATCTATGCAGTTTACGCTGACATTCAGTTCGCCACCGACGAACCATGACGCATCTCCGCTTTCGAAGTGACACTGTGAAATGGCATCCCAGGGCTTTTCCCAAGTGAGAAAGTCACGCGCGAGCTGGCCGAAAAATTCTTCTGGGGCCTCGAGCGACTGCCGATACCACTCTTGGTATCGCTCAGGTGTGATGTGGGCTTCCTGAAATGATGCAGGGATCGGATACAGTGCGCTGCTCGACATGCGGGTACCTCGTTATTTGGCGTTATTCAGTGATCATACCGCCTCTATAAGATGGTGCAAGTCAGCGGTAGTGGCTGAGCACTCCTTAGTCTTGGCTCGCCAGCATGCCCCAATCTGAACTGGGGTTAACACATAGTCGTGTATTGTCGATAAGTCGGGTCTTGCCAAGCTTGGCGGCTGCAAGAATCGCAATCTCTTCGGTGGCATCATTGACTGTGCTGAGTGTTTTGGCGTCCCTGATCGAAAAATAGTCGGGTGTGAAGCCGGCGGCGAGTAGCCGTAAGCGGGCGTGTGATTCGAGCTGCAAAAAGTTGTCGAATCCACAGGCAACCGCATCGCGGCAATCCTGAATGACGCGGCTGAGTTCGGGGGCAATGGTTCGCTGCTCGGGGGTGAGATAGCCGTTGCGTGAACTTAACGCGAGCCCATCTTCGGCCCGGGCGGTAGGTACCCCGAGCACCTCGATCGGCATATAAAGATCGGTGACCATTTTTCTGATGAGAGACAGCTGTTGAAAGTCTTTTTCGCCGAAGATCGCAGTGTCTGGTTTTACGATATTAAAGAGCTTCGCGACAACCGTCGTGACACCGTCAAAGTGGCCGGGCCGACTCGAACCGCATAAGGTTTCCGATAGCTCCGGGACCCGGACTTGAGTGTGTGTTGTCATCCCATCGGGATAGATATCAGCAACAGAGGGAAGGAACAGTCCATGGGTCCCCTCTGCAAACAAGCGTTCTTTATCGGCTGCTAGCGTTCGCGGGTAGTTATCGAGATCTTCACCTTGACCAAACTGCAGTGGGTTCACAAAAATGCTGACGACAACAAAATCGCAGCACTCGTGAGCCTTTTTAACGAGATTTAGATGGCCATCGTGCAGGTTCCCCATGGTGGGAACAAAGCCAATGCTGCGGCCTTTTGCTCGCTGCTTCTTTAAGTCAGCCTGCAGTGCTGCGATCGATGTATAGGTGCGCATGAGTCACACTCTCGCGGAAAATTTTAGAGCCATAGCTGCGAAGTATGCCCGAGTGTCACTATAGGTACAATCTGCGGCGATTATAAAGCTACTTTAGGTAACACATTGTGGTTGAGCGTCGCTCATTGGGCTCGCGAGTGATGCCCCGGGAAGGGCTTGCGGGCGATGGCAACGATGCGCGGTTGATTGTGCAGCTAAGATTCGGTGTTGCTTGCCGTCGTTGGCTAGTGGTAGCAGTGCTCTGGCCCCGGGAAATGACCGTGTTTTACAGCATCCACAAAGGCTTTGAGTGCCTCTTGAATGGTTGTTTCTCGGGTCATAAAGTTCGCGACGAACTTCGCTGGCCGCGGATTCAGGCCGAGTAAGTCATGCATTACCAATACTTGTGCATCAGTGCCTGGACCAGCGCCAATACCAATGACAGGGATATCGAGCTTGTTGGTAATGTCGGTGGCGAGTACTTCGGGTACACACTCAAGGACCAATAAACCGGCACCCGCATCCTGAATCTCTACCGCATCGGCGAGGATCGATTTGGCTTCTTTGGGCGTACGTCCTTGCACACGATAACCGCCAAAAGCATTCACATACTGAGGTGTAAGACCGAGGTGAGCGCATACAGGTATGCCGCGCTCTACCAGCTGACTAATGGTATCGCTCAGCCAGGTTCCGCCCTCAAGCTTCACCATCTGAGCGCCGGCCTGCATCAGTTGGGCTGCGTTAGTGAGCGCATTCTCTGGTGTTGAATAACTCATGAAGGGCATATCAGCAATGATGAGAGAGTCGGGCTGGGCTCGCGCCACGCAGCGGGTGTGATAGACCATGTCTGAGATGGATACCGGTACGGTACTGTCGTGACCCTGTAGCACGTTACCTAAGGAATCTCCGACCAGGAGCGTTTCTGCGCCTGCCTCACTGACCAAACGTGCGAAGGTAGCGTCATAAGCAGTGATACAGACAAATTTATCACCTGATGCTTTCATTTCGTCTAGTTTGGTCAGTGTAAATTTACCCATATCAAGTTACCCAAAAAAAGTTGGATTAAAATAATGTCGGCCGTTGCGGATATCTAAGAAATAATTCACCAAATTGTGATAATCGGTATCCGAGGCGGCCAAGTCAATGTCACTGGCGTTGACGATCAGCAAGGGTGAGTCGTCGTAATACAGAAAAAACTCGCTGTAGATCTCGTTCAGTCGTTCTAAATAGTCCCTGCTGATATGGCTTTCCGAGGCAATGCCGCGTCTGTGAATTCGGTCTAACAGGACGTTGGTGGGTGCTTGAAGGTAGATCACTAAGTCGGGACGTGGGATATCGACTGTGAGTTGCTGATAGACCTTATCGTACAGGTCGTACTCTTCGGGATTTAGAGTTAATCGCGCAAATAAAGGATCTTTCTGAAGCATGAAGTCGGCGACATGACGCGGCGCAAAAATATCACTTTGGCGCAGGCTTTGAATTGTCTGGGTGCGTTGGAACAAGAATGACAGCTGAGTCGCCAGAGCATGCTGGCGCATATCCTCATAGAACTTCTCTAGGAAGGGATTGGCAGAGGGGTCCTCGAAAATCTCTTGATACTGAAAAGTCTGTGCGATGCGTCGGGCCAGTGTCGTTTTACCGACGCCGATCGGGCCCTCTATAGCGATGAACGGAGGTAAAGAACGACCACGGATGAGCTTAGATACTTCTTCGTTCATACAGTTGATGTGTCCCTAAATTGGATTCCGTCCCAGCGATACGAACTTAAACGGACCTCGTCACTGCTCAATTGGGCAGCATAATGCTCGATTGTTAGCTCGTGCACGGTGATCGTATCTGCTCTCGGTAATTCTAACAATGGCGCGATGACAAATAATCTCCGATGCAATTCTGGGTGGGGCAGTGTAAGCGTTTCAGAATTGCACGATATATCGGGCGAATAGAGTAGATCGATATCAAGTGTCCGAGGCCCCCAGCGCTCCCCCCGCACTCGACCTTGCTCGCTCTCGATCTCTTGGCACAGGGATAACAAAGCCAGAGGTTCAAGATCGGTCACAATCAAGATCGCTAAATTGAGGTAATCGGCTTGTTGCGGGCCAATAGCAACGCTGTGATAAACCGCTGATGTCGCGAGTACGCTGATACGTGGATGTGCTTGCAGTGCACCCAACCCGCGCGACAAGTACTCGAGAGCAGGCTCTATATTGCTCCCTAATCCAAGATACACGCTAATCATTTTCGAGCCGATCGCCGCCGTGGTCTGCGAGTTTTGGGCGCTTCAGGTGGATTCGCTTGATGTCTTAATGCATCGAGTTCCGGATGTTTCTCTTGAAACTGAGTCCACCAGTCGGCCAGTTCTTGGACGGGTTCTCCGGATTGCGCTCGCAATAGCAGAAAATCATAGGCGGCCCTGAATCGTTTATGGGTGGCAAATTCGAGTGGCTTGCGCTTGCTGCGGCGCTCAAAGCGGGTTTGAAGATCCCATATTTCGCGCATGATAAGGCTGAATCGTTTTGGAATAGCAACCCGCAAAATCGCGCTCAGGATCACCGCTTGCCCCGCATCTGCAATGGCTGGAATGGGCGGCTCACCCAGCCCAATCCAGTATGATGCCTTTTGGTCTACAGCGGGCCAGAGGATGGCTGCGAGTAAAAAGGCCGGAGTGACGGGTTGTTCTAGGGCAATACGTTTGTCGGTATTTGCGAGCGCGGTATCTAACAAGCGCTCATAGCTCGGCAGTGCCTGGGCGTACTGCGCATTGTCAGGGAACAACTCTTCCCACAGGGGCGTGGCTTGTAGTTCCTGGGCCAGAGCTCTCGCGTGGCCCGACATAAACCCCTTCAAGAACTCATCAAATAATCGTGCGGCTGGTATTTGCGCTAACAAGTGTGAGCACTTAGCGATCGCTTCGTCCGTTTCTGAGTCGATGTTGAATTGGAGTTTGGCTTTGAAGCGCATGACGCGAAGCATTCGGACGGGGTCTTCGCGATACCGTGTCTCGGGGTCTCCGATAATGCGCAATTGCTTTGACGCGATATCCTCTAAACCCCCAGTGTAATCAATCACCGTATCGGCAACAGGGTCGTAATACAGGGCATTGACGGTGAGGTCTCTTCGGATGGCGTCTTGTTCCAGAGTTCCGAAGACATTATCACGCAAAAGCACACCGGATTGTCCTTGCTGTGACGATTGCCGATTCCCTGGTAAGACGTCGTCGTGATGGCCGCGAAAGGTAGTCACTTCAATCATCTCGCGTCCCATTCTGACGTGGACGATTTGGAAACGCCGCCCAATAATCCGGGATCCTCTAAACAAGCGGTGAACCTGCTCGGGCGTCGCACTAGTCGCGACGTCAAAATCCTTCGGGGTTTGATTCAGCAGCAGATCGCGGACGGCACCGCCGACGACATAGGCTTCATAGCCAGCGTCAGAGAGTCGAAGGGCGACACTTACGGCAGCGTCATCGAGTCTATCAAGTCTGAAGGTGCGGTCTACAATAGTCGGCGTCATTAGGGTGAGACGCTTTTAAGGGGGGGGTATAGCGAAAAAACACAAGGGGAAGCAAGCTTCCCCATCCAGGTCCACAGTTTCGCTATTATTATTATTAAGGCTTCATTTATTATTCTTCTTAAGCCACTGTAAAGATTGCAGGCCTTGTGCCACATCAGATAAAAACCATAAAAATCAATCACTTGATGTTTTCTCGCTCGAATTTCTAGTGCATTAATGGACAGTTTTGTTACCGAATCACTCGTTTCGCAACATTTCAAGGTGGTGTAGGGTAACGTTATTCTTTCTGACCTGACACGCGCTTGTCTCCACTCGCCTTTTGACGAGGAAGGCCAAAGCGTTGACGTCGCTCCCATAGACATTTTCGACTCACACCAAGCTTTTGGGCTAACTCAGTCTCGCTCATAGTGTCTTGGTGCTCTAACACGAAGCGCTGAAAGTAGTCTTCTAACGATAAATCTTCAGGTGGGTCTTGAGCGATTTGGCGAATTGGGATGCTGGCCTGGCCACTTCTTAAGCGGTTGATATTCACTAGCTCTAAGTCAATGCCTAGCAGCTCGTTATCGATCTCATCTGTCTCTGACAAGATGGTGGCTCGCTCAATGGCATGCTCGAGCTCTCTGACATTGCCGGGCCACTGATAGGTTGTAACAGCTTGAATGGCTTTAGGTGAGAGCGTCTTTGGACGTGTTCCCAGCTTCTGACTAAACTGCTCCAGCATGTGCTCGGCCAACTGCAGAATATCTTTACCGCGATCTCGCAAGGGTGGCAGTGATACCCGCAGGACATTGATCCGATAAAACAGATCCTGCCTAAACTTCCCTTCTCGGGCCAATCGTTCCAGGTTGCGGTGTGTTGCACAAATTAAACGGACATCCACTTTCCTTGATTGTACGGCGCCAATCCGGCGAATTTCTCCTTCCTGAATGAAGCGGAGCAATCGAGCTTGTGCTTCCACGGGTAGCTCGCCAATCTCATCGAGAAATAGGGTGCCACCATCGGCCGCCTCGATAAGACCGACTCGGTTGGCATTGGCACCAGTGAAGGCGCCTTTGTCGTAGCCAAACAGTTCTGATTCGATGAGCGTCTCAGGTATCGCGGCGCAGTTCACAGAAATGAGCGGCTGGTTTGCTCTGAGACTTTGATCGTGCAAACTTTTCGCGACCATTTCCTTACCAGTGCCGGTCTCCCCAAGAATAAGCACGGTTGACGGTGTTGGCGCCATTTTCGCAATGTCGTCTCGCAACGTCTGCATCGCGGGACAATTGCCGATGAAACGTGATGGTGCCGAGTCTTTAGGCCTGTTTTTGTTGTCGAGCTGTGCGGTCTTAGCTTTGATTTCCGCGTGTTCTTTCAAAATCCGCTCGACTGCCAGCAGCATGTCAGCGTGATCGAAAGGTTTAGCGATATAATCGACGGCACCCATCCGCA
>CBFHJC010000089.1:0-7940 GCA_965656045.1 Aequoribacter sp. | reverse complement strand
CGGCATCTAACGTGGCTGGCGCAACACTAAAGATATCGGATCAGGATCGTGAGTTGGCGCAAGTATGGGAAGAGTTCTCCGCCGATGTCGATCTTCTGGAAACTGACGCAGAAGCCGAGTTGATCGATCGCAGATCGAGTTATGCGTCGGCATTTCAGTGGACTGTGTCGCAAAATAGTGAGTTGTATAGCTTCGTCATCCCCGTATTTTTGTTTTGGGATGCGCTCGCCATGATGATTCTCGGGATGGCGCTGTATAAGGCTGGCGTGTTGCAGGCGCAACGCAGCCGTAGGTTTTATCTTAACCTCATGGTTGCTGGTTTCGCGAGTGGCTTACTGATTAACGGTTACGAAATCTCTGAGGCCTACCAAAATGATTTTCACTTGCTGTCTACTTTTCCACAGTTGCAAGTGACTTACCATTTAGGACGCTTAGGCATGGCACTGGGTTATATCGGGATGTTGGGGCTTGTTTGTCAGGCCGGCCTATTCAGTGGTCTGACGGCTCGTCTGGCTGCAGTTGGCAGGATGGCACTCACGAACTATCTCATGCACTCTCTGATTTGCGCTATCTTATTTACCGGCATGGGGTTTGGTTTGCTTGGGCAATTTAGTCGTAGCGAACTCTATGCCATAGTGCTGCTCATTTGGCTGCTTCAGTTAGGATTAAGCCCTATGTGGCTTAAGCATTATCGGTTCGGTCCGATCGAGTGGCTGTGGCGGGCGTTCACGTATGGCAGGTGGCCTGAAATGCGACGCTCGGTTTAGGCGCGGGCCATCTGGTGCGCTGACAGGTGCTGGGGTGTGGCACACCACTTCGAGTTGTCGACCTGGGATTTGTGACAGACTGACGCAACTCGCTTAGCGGTGACGCTCCACATACACTAATCCAGGTTTTAAGGTGGCGACAAGGAGTCATTATGGAGTTTTACGAGGTGCTTGAGAAACGACGTTCTATGCGAGCGTTTCACTCAGAGCCAGTTGATCAAAAAGTTATCGAGCGCGTCTTTCAGAATGCGCTTGCGGCGCCCAGTAATTGCAACACTCAACCTTGGTATGTTCATATTGTCAGCGGTCCGCAGCTCGAGGCCTTACGCGCCGTATTGCCAGAAAAAATGATGGCGGGTGAGATCGAGCTTGATTTTCCTTTTGACGGTGTTTACGAAGGGGAATTCAAGGCGCGACAACACGCGTCGGCGAAGGCGCTGTCGGACGCGTCCGGTATTGACCGACACGATAAAGTGAATCGCAATATAGCCTTTATGCGGAATTTTATGTTTTTTGATGCCCCTCATGCGGCGTTCTTTTATTTGCCCGCGGGTTTTTCAGAAAGAGAGGCGTGCGATCTTGGAATGTTTGCGCAAAGCGTCATGTTGGGTTTGGTAAATGAAGGACTCGGCAGTTGTCCGCAAACGGCTTTGAGCTTTCATGCAGGCACTGTGAGAGAAGCCTTAGGCATTACTGATGGTCGCAAGCTCATGTTTGGTTTGTCGTTTGGTCGTCCTTTAGAAAATGCGCCGGTCAACCAGTGCCGCACGGCGCGCGCTGAGTTTAGCGATCTGATTCAGTGGCACACAGACCTTTCTTGATTGGACAGTGATCGCGAACGCAGAACGCCGGCTTCGTGTTTCGCGAGCACCGTTTTAGAACGAGTATCGCCTGTCTGCAAGTCTCTCGGGCGCTTTACTTGTTTCAGCCAATGAGCCTGCCATCAACCCGTATCGCCCGGGACGCGCTCATTAGCAGCGCCCGCGTCAAGGCTTGACTACGGTGATTCGGCCTCTACGAATTCAACCACTTCAAGGTTAAATCCAGACAGCGCGTTGTAATGGATCGGGGCTGACATGGCGCGCATTTTAGTCACGCCTAAGAACTGCAGAATCTGTGCACCGGTGCCGATAAGCCGATAGTTCTGCCGACCGCTTTCGTCGTATGAACTTGAGGGGCGTGCGTTGGGATAACTCTCGATATCATCGATCAATCGATCTTGCGGTGCCTGTTCGTCGAGTAATACGAGAATACCTCGCCCTTCCTGCGCTATTTTTTCAAGACAGCGCCGGTATGACCAGCCGGGTGTTTGATCGGGCAGTGTCGTTCCGATCAGATCGCGCAGTGGGTTGATCGCTTGCACCCGAACTAAGACAGGATCTTCAGACGCGACGTCGCCGCGTTTGAGCACATAATGTAGAGCGTTATCGATAATGTCTTTAAAGGCATAGAGAGTGAACGGCCCAAATTCGGTGTTGATCTCTTTTTGTGTGACCAGCTCAATAGAGTGTTCATGTAGAGCCCGATACTCAATCAAATCCGCAATGGTGCCCATTTTTAGACCCCACTTTTCGGCGTATATCTCGAGTTGGGGTCGTCTTGCCATCGTGCCGTCTTCATTCATGATCTCGACGATGACAGCTGCGGGTTCAAAGCCAGCAAGTCGCGCCAAGTCGACGCCTGCCTCAGTATGACCAGCGCGCCTCAGCACGCCACCTGGCTTTGCGATCAGGGGAAAAATATGACCCGGTTGAATAATATCACTCGGCTGCACCGAATCAGAACACGCGACTTTGATTGTGTGAGCACGCTGAACAGCGGATATTCCGGGCCCCAAGCGCTCAGCGGCATCGATGGATACGGTAAAATTGGTTTCGTGTTGCGACCGATTCTGCTTCACCATCAGAGGAATATTCAAAGCGGCTGCGCGCTCGGCTGTGATTGGCATGCAGATTAATCCACAGGCTTCCGATGCGAAGAAGTTTATGATCTCCGGTGTGACTGCTTCGGCGGCGATAATCAAATCACCCTCATTTTCGCGATCTTCATCATCCATTAGGATGAACATTTTGCCGAGACGAATGTCTTCGATGATCTCTGGGATAGTACTTATCGGCACGCAGTTCTCCTAGTCGCCAATCCGTTCAATGGCTACAGCGGTTGCTTCGCCGCCTCCGATACACAGTGCTGCAACACCTTTTCTAAGCCCTTTTGAGCGCAAAGCATGCATTAGTGTCACAATGATGCGAGACCCTGTCGAGCCGATGGGGTGTCCTTGCGCGCAGGCCCCTCCATGAATATTGACTTTTTCGTGGGGTATTTCCATCTCGCGCATTGCCAGCATAGTGACCATTGCAAAAGCTTCGTTAATCTCAAATAAATCCACATCTTCCGCTCGCCAGTTGATGGCTGTGAGTAGTTTACTCAGTGCGCCTATGGGGGCGAGCGTGAATTCTGATGGTTTTTGAGAATGTCTGCTGTGACCAACAATTCTTGCTAAGGGAGTCAAACCTAGATCGGCTGCTTTCTGCTCACTCATTAGCAGGAGGGCAGAGGCACCATCAGAAATTGAGCTGGCATTTGCTGCTGTGATCGTACCGTCTTTCGCAAATGCAGGACGGAGTTGCGGGATTTTGTCTAGATTTGCCTTGTGAGGTTGCTCGTCATCCGCTACCACACGTTCAACCCCGCGCACATTCACGGTTACCGGCGCCATTTCTTGAGTTAAAGCATTGGACTCAATCGCATGTTTAGCGCGTGTGAGAGACGCGATTGCGAAATCATCCATTTCTTGTCGAGTGATGCCGTAGGTGTTCGCCGTCTCTTGAGCAAACGCACCCATAGCCTTGCCCTCGTAGGCATCCTCAAGGCCATCTAGAAACATATGGTCAAAGATTTGTTGGTGGCCCATTCTCAGTCCAGCACGTGCGCCTGGCATCAGATAAGGCGCATTACTCATGCTTTCCATACCACCAGCAATCACGATATCGTTGGTACCTGCAGCAATTGAGTCATGGGCGTAAATAGTAGCCTGCATACCAGAGCCACACAGCTTGTTCAGTGTCACTGCACCGGTTGAGGCGGGAATTCCGGCGGCGATGGCGGCTTGGCGCGCGGGTCCTTGCTTCAGTCCTGCAGGAAGGACGCAGCCCATAAAGACTTCATTTATCGCTTCTGCTGGGACAGCTGTGCGTTCAAGTATTTTGCGGATCGCGGTGGCGGCGAGCTGAGGTGCTGAAACGCTTGCTAATTCTCCACCGAGTGCGCCCATTGGTGTTCTGGCGCCATCAACGATAACAATACTTTGGCTCATAAGTCACAGTCCTGAATGAGTGAATTGGGGTGAGCATTTAGCCACAGACGGGCTTTGGGCTCAACTGATGGCGACTGTTTGCTGTGTTTCGTGAGTGAAGAGCTTGCCGCGAGATGCCTGTCGATAGCGAGAAGGTGTCATGCCGGTTTGAGTTTTGAACCAGCGACTGAACTGGGTGTGATCGTGAAAGCCGAGTTGCCACGCTAGCTCATTAATCGCTAAGTTACTGTGCCGTAGCAAATTTTTGGCTTGCTCAGTACGTCGTTTGTGGTGGTATAACAGTGGGCTCAGCCCCGTAGCTTGGTTAAAGCGGCGGCTTAAGGTGCGCTCGCTAATCCCCAAGGCCGTCGCTAAGACGTTTAAGCTTATGGCCTGAGTACTACGTTGCTCGATCCAGGCTTGTGCTTCCAACATCAATTCATCGTGATGTAGGAGACTGCCATGATCTTGAAATGCTGCAGTTTCGAAAGGCGTTCTAATTTCAGGAGAGAACTGCTGCTCGATCGCATGCGCAATCGAGGCGCCTAGTTTTTGCTCGATCAAGTGCACCATTAAATCAGCGATGGAATTGACACTCCCAACGCAAAATAGTGAGTCACTCTGGGTGATTAAATGCCGTCGTTTGAGTCTGACATCAGGATAACGTTGGGCGAACAGGTCAAAGTAAGCCCAATGAGTCGTTGCGGCACGATGGTCGAGCAGCCCTAACTCTGCCAAAACAAAGCTCGCAGTGCCGACGCTACAAATCATCTGCTGATGCGCTTGGGCATTTTTGAGATAGGGTGAGAGTGCGGCTGCAGTGCGGCGTAGCGATTTCATTGGGTTGCGCCACATTGCTGGAATGATCCAGATATCAGTATCGTGGTTGAGTGGCGCCGATGCGGTATGTTGTAGTGCAAGCCCGCCAGGTAATACGACATCACCCTCATCAATATTGATGATCTGAGTCCGCACACTCGGGGCTTTTAGATGGTGCTTCGCTTGCACAAATTGACCTGCCGCCATCCATATTTCGAGGGGTAGCATGAAGCTTGATGCGAGTGATTGCGACGTGACCAGCGCTGATACCGTAATCATATGGCTTTAAATGTCAAATAGTTGGCTATCATTGAATAATCTATGCCGTAATGCAAGCAGTACACTCGTGACATTTGGCGAAGAGCGTACAGTATGAGTGGCATGGCTTTACCTGTAATCGTGGGCGTAGGTGGCATTAATGCAGCGGGACGAAGCTCTGGCTATCAGTCTTATCAGTCGATGGTGCGACCGATGTTATCCGCGGTGCAACAGCAAGCTAATCTGCGTGCAATGGGCACATTGATGGGCCTAACGAATCCCACCGTGGCAGAAGTGGAACGCGACACTATGATTCGTGCCATTGAAGCCAGCTATTTCGATACCAGTGCCACGCCATGGCAGGCCAGTATTGAGCTTCAGGGATCGGGGGAAGAACTCAGTTTTCAAATTAGTGCACGTCGTGCCCCCAATCCCTTACCGAGAAATTGGCGCGTCTTAGGGGCAGATAATGATGTGCTCCACATTGGCGTCAAAGGTGGTGTCGATTGCTTGGTACCCGCCGTGCGCGATTTTCCAGTCAAAACCGCAGCAATGTTACCGGGAGGCTTTGATCCCGGCGCGCTCTATGCTTCTCGCAACCACCCTAAAGGTCTGCAGATGGCTTTATTTGCTGCATCGGATGCATTAGGGGATTGCGGGTTAGAGTGGTCACTGTTGCAGAGTCAGGTAGCAGCCGATCAGGTGAGTGTTTATGTGGGCAGTGCCATGGGGCAGTTGGATTATCATGGGGCCGGCGGGATGCTGTCAGCGAGACTTCGCGGCGGTCGCGTCACCTCTAAGCAGTGTCCGCTGTCGCTGGCTGAAATGCCGGCGGATTTTATTAATGCCTATGTACTTGGGCATGTTGGTCGTACTGGTGCGGCTTTGGGCGCCTGTGCTTCTTTTTTATACAACCTTCGAATGGGGGTTGAGGATATACAGGCGGGCAGGGCGCACATTGCTTTCGTGGGTGGCGCAGACGCTCAGGTCTTGCCTGAGGTCATGGACGGTTATGCGGCGATGGGCGCTTTGGCTACGCCAGAGGGCTTGGCTGCAATCGACGGTGTGCCGGTTGATGCCGCCAATCTTCGTTCAATTTGCCGTCCTTTCGGCGAGAACTGTGGCTTCACGATGGGTGAGTCTGCTCAAGTGATTATGCTGATGTCCGATGAGTTGGCCTTGCGCGTTGGGGCTCAAATCTACGGTAGTGCTCCTAGAGTTGAAGTCTGTTCCGATGGT
The DNA here is from genome assembly GCA_965656045.1 of Aequoribacter sp. GTDB lineage: Bacteria > Pseudomonadota > Gammaproteobacteria > Pseudomonadales > Halieaceae > Aequoribacter. Next base: position 1,565 of record CBFHJC010000089.1, on the reverse strand, counting down.
CATAAGAAGAGTATCTCTGGGCCTGGAGCAGGCAACTATGTGACGGTTGCTAAAATTTTGAGTCAGGCTCGCGCAATTCTCGGAGACCAAAGTCTGCGCCATCATGGCTTGGTGCAAGCGCATGGTACAAGTACGCCGCAGAACCGAGTGACCGAGGCGCTGATTTTAAATCGAACGGCGCAGGCTTTTGGGATTGAATCGTGGCCCGTCGCAGCAATCAAAACGTACGTCGGTCATTCACTCAGTGCGGCATCAGCAGATCAGCTGGTGGCATCGCTGGGCGTTTGGCAATACGGAGTGATCCCAGGAATCGAACATACACCGAGAATCGCAGAGGATGTCGAGCAAGAAAGACTCGATTTTCTGCTGGAACATCGGCGAATTGATCCAGCAGCGCTTGATTACGCGGTGCTTAACTCGAAAGGATTCGGCGGTAACAATGCGTCGGCTTTGATTTTGAGTCCGGCTAAAACTCACCACATCATGCGTACTCGAACCGACGCTAGTGCGTGGGCCAATTACTTGGATAAGTGCGCGGCCACGGCAGAGCGCAGTCGCTCATATGACAAGTTGATGGCGTCAGAACTTCAGCCCACACGCTACTTGTTCGATCATCAAGTCGCGACCGATAACGACGTGACAGTGACTGATTCAGAGGTCTTGATTCAAGGCTATGGTAGCATTTCACTCCACCCCTCACCGACCGGCTATGACTGCTTGTAAGAGTGTTGCACCCCCGGGCACTTGGTCGTAAGCTTGCAGCCAATTTGAGGTAATGGGTGATGTATTAATGCGATGGATTAACACCAAAGCGCTGCGTTTTTTGCTGTTGGGTTTCGTGTTTTATACCGTGATGCAACTCTTGTTTCCTGAACCCAAGCCTCAGATCGGACCGCTCGCTCAGGGCCGTATCGATGCCTTGGTTGACGAATGGCAAGCCTTGATGGGGCGGCCGATGTCTGACAGTGAGCGGGACAGCGTGCTGTTGGCTGAGCTCGATCGCGATATGTTGTTTGCTAAGGCACTTGAGCTTGAACTGCACCTGAGCGACCCGGTTGTTGAGCAACGATTGATTCGCAATATTGATTTTTTGGGACTGCACTCAGATCAAGAGGATGCCAAAAAGCGAGCGGCAGCGCTCGCGATGCGAATGCATTTGGGCGATGAAGTGATTAAGCGGCGATTGATTCAACTTGCCGAGGAGTGGTTGTTGTTGACCTATCCGCCAGTATCGGTAACTGAACAGAGTGTGGCCGACTATTTTGAAGCGAATAAACCGACTTTCTGGGCTCCCGAACGCTACACCCTCGCGCACGTCTTTTTCCCTCGTGAACGTGAAGCGGAGGTCCGTGCGCTTGAGCAGGCGATCATTGCTGAGTCACTGACTCATGAGCAGGCCTTGCTCCGAGGCGCACCATTTTTGCCGGGCTACCAATTTAATCAGCATACTGCCGAACAGCTCGCTCGGCAGTTGGGTGCAGGCTTTGTGACCAACTGGTTGGTGACTCAGCCCGAGCCGCAGACTTGGTCGCCACCCGTGACTTCAACCTTTGGCTGGCACCTTG
>CBFHJC010000088.1:0-8022 GCA_965656045.1 Aequoribacter sp. | reverse complement strand
CAACCGAGCTCTTGATGCGCGAAGGCCAGCAGGCTCCTTGTTTAAACCGGCTGTCTATTTACTTGCTTTGGAACAATCTGAGCGCTTTTCGTTAGCGTCTGTGCTGGCGGATGCACCCTTGAGTCACACCTTGGCGAATGGCGATGTTTGGGCGCCTGAGAATTTCGATAAAACTTATCGAGGTGAGGTGTTGCTGTATCAGGCGCTGATTCAGTCTCTGAATTTACCAGCCGTCAAGCTAGGTCTAGAGCTGGGTGCTGATCGTGTGAAACAGACGCTTCAAAGACTCGGGATCTCAAGTTATATTCCAGAAGTAGCGGCACTTCCACTAGGCGTCGGAGAGTATGCCCCGATAGATTTAGCAGCGATGTATCAAACCATAGCAGCCGGTGGATTTCGGACGCCGCTCAGAACAATACGAGCCATTGTAGACTCGCAAGGGCAACCTTTGCGGCGCTATCCTCTGTCTTATGAGCGCACGGTCGAGCGAGCGAGTATGCACCTATTGCACTATGCTTTATTGGGTGTAATGGTAGAGGGCACGGGTGCGCGGTTACAGTCGCTACTGCCCGATGACCTGGTTACCGCTGCGAAGAGCGGTACCAGCGATGATGGTCGAGACTCATGGTTTGCTGGATTCAGTGGCGACTTGCTTACAGTAACATGGGTTGGTTTTGACGATAATCGTTCCACGAATTTGACGGGCACTCTGGGTGCTGGTCAAATTTGGGCGCGATTTATGGGATCACAGGCCCAGAGATCTTTCTCTTACCGGATGCCAGAGAGCATCTCTTTGACCTGGATCGATGAGCGCAGTGGGTTGCGAACTGGCAAGGGCTGTGAGAATGCCAGACGTATTCCGTTCAAAGTGGGTTCAGAGCCGACAGCCAGAACAGACTGCCGCTCATCTAGTCGCCCAGTGCGAGACTGGCTCGACAAATTATTAGGAGGATAAGATGTTGCAATGGCGACGGTACGTCATGATTCTGGCCGCATCTACCATCGCTGGCTGCGCAGCCCCTGTGGTGCGTGAAGTTGAGGAGACAGCACCAAAGTTGCCACCATCGGTCATCGCGGAACCGGCCTTGTCGCCTGCTTATTTTCGGTTACTTGATGAAGGCGAGACGCTGCTCAAGCGTGACGATATCACTGGCGCGATTGCCTTGTTCGAAAGGGCGCAGCGCATTCATGCCGACGACGCTCGAGTGTATTTAGCGATTGCTAGAGCCTATTCTTTCGCGGGTGATGAACGGTCAGCCATGGCGATGGCGGAGCGAGGTTTGCTCTACTGTAAGAGCACCGAAAGGTGTCGAGAGCTGGGTCAGTTTGTTCGTTAGTCATTGGTGCACACGAGCTGGTAGCGATTGCCGTTGGCTTGAAATTCTAAATATTGGTTAATGCACCGAGGCCGTTCACCGATACTGTGGCTCACGAAAATCAATTGAATATCACTCGTGGCAATCACGTGGTCGACACAGTTCAGAAGACACTGAGTCGATTGCGCATCTAAGCCGAGTGTTGGCTCATCTAAGATAAGTACCCGGGGATGTTTGACCAGTGCTCTCGCCAACAATATGAGACGCTGTTGGCCAAACGATAAGGTGCCAAACTGAGCGTTGATAAGATCGGCAAGGCCAATGGTAGCCAGCCATTGCGCGGCTATTTGTCGCTGCGAGGCTCCGGTCGTTTGGTAGAGACCTTGACTGTCATAAAAGCCGGAAAGCACCGCTTCGAGTACGGTTTGATGTTGCGGAAACTTGAGGTGGGTCGAGGTGTCCAGCAAGCCGAAGTGCTGTTTGATGTCCCACACGCTTTCTCCACTGCCGCGACGAGTTCCGAATATCGTAATATCCTGACCATAGGCTTTGGGGCTGTCGCCTGTGACTAAACTTAGAAGGGTCGTTTTACCCGATCCATTGGGTCCTGCAAGTAGCGTATTTTGGCCCGCTGACATGTGCCAGCAGACATCGCTAAGGACTGGGTTATCATCGAACCACACACTCACATTCCGAAAGACGATGGGATCTTTCGAGAGCACTGAGTCGCGAGCGGGCGGGCTTGGTAGGGCCTGAAAGGTAAGAGGCGAGGGTTGGAACACGGCACGCACTGCATCAGTCGCGAGTGCTTCTGCTTTGGTACCCTGAAAAACGATGCGCCCCCGGTCCAACACCAAAAGGTGACTGACTCGGTCAGGTACTTGGCCCAGATCCCGCAATATCAGAACGATCGATGGATCACCTTGTAACAAGACATCAAGAGCTGAGTTGAGCGTTAGCTGACTCTTGCGGTCAAGTCCGTCGGTGGGTGAATCTAGCAGTAGTACTTGCGGATTGCTACAGATCGCTTGAATCAATAGAGTCTTGCGAGCTTCCCCGGTGGAAATGAAGCGTATTCCGCGATCAAGAATATGTCGAATGTCGAGTTGATCAATCCAAAAGTTGACACTCGATGCCGAGCTGTTCGAGGTAAAAAGTGTGTCTCTTACTGTAGTTCCCGGATCCTTGGCGTCGGGTCTGAACTCCGAGTCATCGAGTTTTTGGTCTCTTTCTATCAAACCCTTTTGTTGCTCAAAACACACGTAGGCAAGGCCTCGATCGCGGACTTCTTGAGACTGCGTTAGGCGTCCGACGAAGTGTTTGACTGTCCCCGTTATAATGTTGGCAATACTGGTCTTGCCCGCGCTATTGGGGCCCACAATAGCCCACTGTTGACCGGGCTCAATGCGCCATGAAATGTTGCGCAATGCGGGCTGAACCCGATAGGTCAAAGAGACCTTATCCAGTTCAATCAGGGGCGCTGGTGTGCTAGCTTTGATATGATGCTCCTCGAGCTGTGCAATAGGGTGTAATGAGTGGTCGTGTGTTAACTGACATAGAAGCGTCTCTGAGCGTATATCAGCGCAAACAGCACCCGTTGCGCTCAGTGTCGCGCCGCGCTGCGGTGGCCATTATGCTGAGTCAAACAGCAGGTGATGTAAACGTGCTTATGATACGCCGTGCGGAACGCAAGGGCGACCCCTGGTCAGGACATATGGCCTTTCCGGGGGGCATGGTTGACGCTAAAGATTCGCACTCATTTGCCGCTGCAGTGAGAGAGACAGAGGAGGAAATTGGATTTCAGTTGACGCCTTCTGATCGAGTTATAGGCCGTTTATCAGACATTCGAGCGCGTCGAGCGAGGAGCCACAGTGATCGGGGGTTGGTGGTTTGCCCCTATGTAATCAGGATCGATAGAAATATCAGCGCTATACCGAACCATGAAGTGGCGGAAGTCGTAGAGGTACCTTTAAGTTTCATTTTAGATCTGAGCAATCGCCGCCCGATGCCAGCTGAATTGCTGGATATGCCTCGGCAGATTCCTTGCTACCAATATCAGGATAAAGTGATTTGGGGTATGTCACTCGCCATGCTCGATGAGATTCTCACGCATACCTTTCAGGACCACCCCAAGCCATGGCAAATTGAGAGCCCAGTTTAGGGTTTTACGTGAAGGCGGGTGTTGATCATGAGCTCTCGCAAGGCGGGGTCCATTTGGGTGGCTTCCTGCAGATCTGCGCGACTCGCTTGACCTTGTACGTACCTTTCAATCAGCTCTAACAATACTGGTGTGGTATCTGGTTCAAAATCCCATTTCGTGGCATTGATGATGGGGCCCGAAATCCAGCGTCCATCGCTTGGTAAGAAGTAGCCCCCGCATCCTGCCAGGCTGTAGTCGCCAACCCTACCGTAGCTGATATTCGGCGTCATAGGATTAAAGCCGTCGTCAGGGATTTCGTTGATCCGATCTAAAGCGAAGACCCACTGTTCTTCAAGCGCGAATCGATCGCGCTCGGCACGACACAGGTCTTGAGTCTTCAGCCATATCCGAACGGTATCGAAATGACCCGTGCCTCTCAGTTCTCGTTGGACTTCTAAATCAAGGGAATTGCCTTTGAGTTGCACTATGCGGCCGTGAACGATGTAGTCGACTTTGGGTGCGATATCGGCAAAGCTGCCCTCCCACAGGCACTCGCACGCGGTGGCGGGAAGACTGAGTAGGAATGTGACTAAGGGAACAATGAGCTTAGCGTTCATTTAATAAGCGTGCGGCCTCTGGTGCAAAATAGGTGAGAATACCGGCACAGCCGGCTCGCTTAAAGCACAGTAGTGACTCAAGTATGACCGCTTCTCGGTTGAGCCAGCCGGCGTTAAATGCGGCGCAATGCATCGCGTATTCACCACTTACCTGATAGGCAAAGGTGGGTGCCCGCAACTCTTGGGTGACACGTTGGATCACGTCAAGATAGGGCATGCCCGGTTTGACCATAATCATGTCCGCACCCTCTTGAAGGTCTAGGGCACATTCGTGCACAGCTTCGTCGCTGTTGGCCACATCCATTTGATAAGTCGATTTATCGCCAGAGCCCAAGTTCGATGCCGAGCCAACCGCCTCCCTAAAGGGGCCATAGTAAGCACTTGCATACTTGGCAGAGTAGGCCATGATGAGTGTATCCACATGTCCTTTGCTTTCTAAAGTCTGACGAATTGCGCCAATACGCCCATCCATCATGTCGGACGGGGCGATGATGTCAGCGCCTGATTCGGCATGCGACAGAGCCTGTTTGACCAGCACCTCGGTGGTTATATCGTTCAGAACATACCCAGCATCATCGATAATGCCGTCTTGACCATGTGTCGTGTAAGGGTCGAGCGCCACATCGGTCATAATCAATAAATCTGGAAATTCAGTTTTCAGGGTGTTGACCGCTCGCTGCACTAAGCCATCGCTTGCATAGGCTGCTTCGGCCATGAGTGACTTTTGGCTTTGATCAACAACAGGAAAGAGAGCTAGGCAGCGGATCCCCACGTCAACCCACGCTTTTGCGTCTTGAAGGAGCTGATCGATGCTCAATCGCTCGATCCCCGGCATCGAGCTGATCGATTCGCGACGATTTTTACCCTCGAGAATGAAAACCGGATAAATAAGGTCTGCTGCGCTCAAGTGCGTTTCTCGCACTAGCGCGCGGCGGGCAGCAGATCGTCGCAGGCGTCGCATGCGTGTCGCCGGAAAAGCACCGCGTGTCAAAGAGCTGCTCATAGGTTTTGGTCCTCGATAATCTCAGCAAAGGCCTGCGCTGCTGCCGCAATAGTATGTTCTATATCGGCATCGGAGTGGGCGCTAGACATGAAGCCCGCCTCATACGACGCGGGTGCTAGGTATACGCCTTGCCTCAGCATACTGTGAAAAAACTTAGCAAATCTTTGTGTGTCACAAGCCATGACTTGTTGGTAGTTCTCAACCTTCGGTGCATCGGTAAAGAATAGTCCAAACATTGTGCCTGCGTGGTTGGTAGTGAATGGAACACCGGCTTTGTCGGCTTGTTCTTGGATGCCTTCGCAGAGTGCCGTTGTGCGAGCAAACAACGGTTCGTAAAAGCCGGGTTCAGAAATAATGCTGAGCGTGGCGAGTCCTGATGCCATCGCAATTGGGTTGCCGCTGAGAGTTCCGGCTTGGTAGACCGGACCGAGTGGCGATACGTATTCCATATACCGTTTTTTGCCCCCAAATGCGCCGACTGGCATGCCGCCCCCGATGATCTTCCCGAGTGCGGTCAGATCGGCGTCGATACCGTAATAGGTTTGCGCTCCGCCGGTTCCAAAACGGAATCCTGTCATGACTTCATCGAGAATTAAAAGGGCACCTGACTGGTCGCACACTTCGCGCAGTGCTGCTCGAAACTCGGGGGTAGGGAGGATACAGCTCATATTGCCGCAGACCGGTTCAACAATGACGCAGGCGATCTCGTGGCCGCGTTGGGCGAAGCATTGTCGCAGCGATTCCGGGTCGTTGTACGTTAACGTAATGGTGTGTTCGGCCAGCGAGGCAGGTACGCCTGGTGAGCTCGGAACTCCAAAAGTGAGAGCGCCAGAACCTGCTTTGACTAAGAGAGAATCAGAGTGCCCGTGATAGCAGCCTTCAAATTTTACAATGGCATCGCGACCAGTACAGCCCCTCGCGATTCGAAGGGCGCTCATGGTTGCCTCGGTCCCCGAGTTGACCATTCGCACCATTTCCATGTTGGGTAAGGCTTCGCAAATTCGCTCGGCCAGTAATATCTCGAGTTCAGTGGGGGCGCCATAGCTCAACCCAAACTCTGCTCTATCAATTACGGCTTGTCTTACGATTGGATGGTTGTGCCCCATGATCATTGGGCCCCAAGACAGCACGTAATCGATATAACGATTACCATCGACATCGTATAAATAGGCGCCATCTGCTTTGTCGATAAAAACGGGGGTTCCACCAACGGCCTTGAACGCTCTCACCGGGGAGTTGACACCGCCCGGGATATGCTGGCCTGCGCGTTGGAACAAAGTTTCGGATTGATTCATGAGTCTCTCAATATCGATTCGGTTAGAGAATGGGTTTTAAGACCACAAGGATAACGATTGCGAATAAAAACAACACGGGGACTTCGTTAAAAAATCGATAGAAGACGTGCGAGTGCTTGTTTTGATCATCCATTATGATTTTTAAGTAACGACCACACTGAAAATGGTAGAGCCAAAGCGCGAGAACGCCTACCAGCTTGAGCCACCACCAGGGCTGTGTCTGATAATAGCTCCAGTTAGCGGCAAGGAGTGCGAATCCGAAACCGGCTGTTAAGACCAAGAATGGCGTGGTAAATCGATATAGTTTGCGCGCCATAATCGCCAGTTGCTTGCGCGTATCGGGATTATCCGAGGCGGCATGGTAAACAAAGATGCGCGGTAAATAGAACAGGCCTGCAAACCAGCAGACCATGAATATTATGTGAAACGCTTTAATCCAGAGCATTTTAAGAGCCACCAGCACACCGGCATAGCCGGATCAGAGTTCGAGTGGATGGGTGGGCTGCACCCAGCGATCGCTGGGTCGGCAATGAGCGGGCAGTTGACTCATACCGAGATTGACTCCGCGCATACGTCTGCATCGGATTGCTCAACCCATGTTTAGCGCAAATAATACAGCAAAACCCAGATCAACGCGCGCCTCGGTCACTGGTCTCGCAATGCTTTTATTGCGGTGTGCTGACATTGCACTTTGATGCCTGCGACGTACCTTTGCTCGAGTGTGACCCTCCGTCACAGCAATCGACGAGTAGGCGGGCAATTTGAGATTGGCTCTTACTCGAAGGTTCGAGAACGCTTACACTATGCCGCTAAATGGTCGAAAAGCGTGCCCAAGTAAACGGCGACGCGAGGGTTTGGGAGGTAGGATGGCGAAAGTGAGTGTCGGTATCGTCGGGGGCACGGGCTATACCGGTGTCGAGCTGGTGCGCTTGTTAGTGCAGCATCCAGAAGTAGATCTCGTCGCATTGACGTCGCGTGCAGAGGCGGGTCGAAAAGTATCGGATCTTTATCCTAACTTACGTGGTCGTTGCGAGCTGGTGTTTTCTGAACCCGATGATCCTAGGCTACTGGCTTGTGATGTGGTGTTTTTTGCGACACCTCATAATGTCGCCATGAAGTCTGTTCCTGACATGCTGGCTCGCGGACAGAAGGTGATCGATCTGTCCGCAGATTTTCGGCTTCGAGATGCAGACCAATGGTCGCATTGGTACAACGAGACCCACGCAGCGCCAGAGCTATTGGAGCAAGCTGTGTATGGATTGCCTGAACGCAATCGGGATGCGATTGTAAAAGCCCAACTGGTGGCGTGCGCAGGATGCTACCCCACCGCCGTGCAGCTTGGCTTCATGCCTTTGCTTGAGGCGAATCTGGTGGATTCCGCGCATTTGATAGCCAATGCCGCAAGCGGTGTCAGTGGTGCTGGAAGGCAGGCGAATGTGGCGAACTTGTTCGCTGAGATGTCGGACAGTTTTAAGGCGTATGGCGTCAGTGGTCACCGCCATTTACCCGAGATAGAGCAAGAGCTTGGCCAAATAAACGGTAGCCCGGTGGGTCTGACTTTTGTCCCTCACCTGTTGCCTACCATTAGAGGGATTCATGCCACACTGTACGCCACACTTCTGGGCGACCGTAATGACATCCAAGCCTTGTT
>CBFHJC010000087.1:0-8076 GCA_965656045.1 Aequoribacter sp. | reverse complement strand
GCCCTCTTCAACGCCCTTGGGCATCTCGGGGTGATGATAGTTTTCGTTCATCGTCGTCACATAGTAGAAGCAGTTTTCTCCGTCTTCATACATACGCTTGAGCCCATTTTGAATAATCACGGCTAACTCATAGGCATAAGTAGGATCATAGCTCACACAATTGGGAATGGTCGACGCCATCAAATGACTATGTCCATCTTGATGCTGAAGCCCCTCACCGTTGAGGGTCGTTCGTCCAGCAGTAGCCCCAATCAGAAAGCCTCGCGCCTGGCTATCGCCCGCCGCCCAAGCGAGATCACCGATACGCTGAAAGCCAAACATCGAATAGAAAATATAGAAAGGTACCATCGTAAAGCGGCTGGTGCTGAAAGACGTGGCCGCTGCAAGCCAAGCAGACATGGCACCTGCTTCGTTAATACCCTCTTCCAGAATCTGCCCACGTTCATCCTCTTTATAGAACATGATCTGACCAGAATCATGTGGGGTGTAACGCTGACCGACTGAAGAGTAAATACCAAGTTGCCGAAACATACCCTCCATCCCAAAAGTTCGCGCTTCATCAGGTACGATCGGAACCACTCTCTGACCAATTTCTTTGTCTTTCACCAGAGTCGAGAGCATTCGAACAAAAGCCATCGTGGTTGAAATTTCGCGTTTACCACTGCTCGAAAGCTGAGAGCTAAAAGCTGCCAGGGGTGGTATCGCTAACCGCTCTACCGCACTATGTCGCTTGGGCATTACCCCTTGCAGAGCTTCTCTGCGCTGCATCATATAGCGGATCTCTGGGCTGTCAGGTGCAGGACAGTAATAGGGCACGTCTTTCAGCTGTTCATCAGTAATAGGCACACCGAATCGATCACGGAATGCTCGCAGGCTGTTAATATCCAGTTTCTTTAATGAATGAGTCTCATTGTTGGCCTCACCCGCCTCGCCGGTACCGTAGCCTTTCACCGTCATTGCAAGAATCACAGTGGGATTCTCTCGTTGCTCTACGGCTCTCGCGTAAGCTGCATAAATCTTGTAAGGGTCATGACCACCACGGTTGAGATACATAATTTCCTCATCCGATAGATCCCCAACCAACTCCAGTAATTCTGGGTACTTGCCAAAAAAATGCTCTCGCGTATAGGCCCCGCCGTTGTACTTATAGTTCTGCAATTCACCATCACAGACCTCGTCCATGCGCTTCTGAAGCAATCCTGTCTCGTCTTTTTCAAGCAGTGGATCCCAGCGCCGCCCCCAAACCACCTTGATCACGTCCCAACCAGCACCGCGGAACACACCTTCCAACTCTTGTATGATTTTTCCATTACCGCGGACCGGGCCATCCAATCGCTGAAGGTTACAGTTGATCACAAAAGTGAGGTTACCGAGCCCTTCCCGACCAGCCAGTGAAATCGCACCCAATGACTCAGGCTCATCGCACTCACCATCGCCTAGGAAACACCAAACATTGCGATCGCCGTGGTCGACCAAACCTCGTTTCTGCTGATACTTCATGACGTGGGCTTGATAAATCGCCTGTATCGGCCCCAAACCCATAGAGACTGTCGGAAACTGCCAATAATCAGGCATCAACCAGGGATGTGGGTATGAGGATAAGCCGTTACCGTCTACCTCACGCCGAAAATTATCCAGCTGTTCTTCGGTGAGTCGTCCCTCGAGATAAGATCTGGCGTACACCCCCGGCGCACTATGGCCCTGAAAGAACACCAGATCGCCCAAGTGATCCCCATCACTGCCACGGAAAAAATAATTAAACCCAACGTCATAGAGTGTGGCACTTGAGCTAAAACTCGAAATATGGCCGCCCAAGCCTTCATCGTTGTCATTTGCGCGCATGACCATTGCCATGGCATTCCAGCGTGTTAATGAGCGAATCCTGCGCTCCATAAACAAATCGCCGGGCATATTTTTTTCTTCAGAGACAGCAATGGTGTTGCGGAAAGGGGTGGTGATCGCAGAGGGGAGTGGCAGTCGTTCTTGGGTTGCGTGTTTAGCAAGTTCCCGCAATAAGAACCCAGCTCGTGCCGGACTTGATGCGCGAACGACTGCGTCGAGTGCCTCAATCCACTCTCTTGTTTCTTGTGGATCTTCGTCATGAATCATACTGTTCCATCTCCTAGACGTGGCAAGGGCATCAATAAGGCTTCCTGAAATGTAATAATATTACAGAATTGCCGCTTAGCTCAACTCGAAACAGCGTTAAACACCTTAGGAAAGCGCAAAAAACCCCTCTATTTGTAGTAAATTTTCATTCCGAGAGTGTAATAGAGAAACTATCGTTACCCTCTTTAACCTGCTGGGCACTGTCGTATATTGTGGGCTCTGACACACTATCAGCGAACTGCCCCGGCGCGATTACCAACAGCGATCTGGGGGAGTCGATAAACTCGGCGCGGAAAAACTCAAGCCAGTTCTCGTACGTGATTGCCTCAACAGCGGCGGCTAATTTATCCCGCGACTCAAAACTATAATCGCCTTGACCCATTGAACTCCAAAAGAACTCCGCTCGTTCCCAAAGATTCTTGTGCGGCTCTGTAATTTCTGCAACCAGAGCCATTCGATGCCTCTCAAACGCAGCCGCGTCAATGGTACTTGGCACCTCTTTAACAAAGGTCTCCATCGCTTGGTATACGGCTTTACTGGAATGACTCGGGGACTGAATAATCATGACTACCGCGGGAACATCATTCTGCGCCCACGAGAAAGCACTGGCAATGTAGCCTAGTTGCTGTTCAGTACGTAGTTGCTGAAAAAAGCCCGACTTCATTGCTTGCGCGGTGAGCGCGTAAAGCGCGCGATCTTCGTAGTTGCGACTACCTCCCTGAATATACCAACTCACGACTGAATCATTATGATCCAATACATCAGTCAACTGTTGGCGCGAGGTCGGCAAGCGAGTGATTTTCAGCGCAGGTAAGTTTTCCTGCTCTGAAGCCACCAGCGGTTGCAAGGCAGCAATCACTGGTTGCGCGTCTTCGGGCGCATAGTTTCCGTAGAGGAGAGCTTCGATCTGTACTGACCGCCAGAATGCTGTAGCGATCGCTAAAGTATCTTCGAGTGTCATCGTTTTTAGGGCCACGAGTCTCTGCTCGTCGCTCCAAGTGCTATGATTGATGGCTTCACGCAGAGCCCCCATAACTTGATTGGCAGGCCGCTCTGCTGACTTGTTCTGGATCCGACGGACGCGCTCCGCTCTTAGATTGTTAAATCGATCCTCAGAAAAGTTCATCGCCTGAGCAACTGCAATGAGCTCCTTCAGTAATGTCACTTGCTTATCGTCGTAGCCATTGACGCGCATACTCAGCCCTCGCTGATGCGTATAAATCGAGCCATTCAACCCGGCTAACTGTGCCGCGTACGCGAAATCATTGGCCTTATCACTCACCAACGCCGTGTAGAGCTCTAGTGCGACGTCTTGCGTTACTGATTGCCCGACTAAGTGGCTCCTAAAATTGATATTCAGCGCCCCTTTAGGGACATTAAACGTATCGTCATGTAAGTACCAAAGAGTGATGTCATCACTCACGAGCCGCGTGGGGCGACCCTCTGAGTTATCACCCTCAATCACATCGACCACATCTGCAATAAAACGGTTGGGAGCAGGTAGATCGAGTGCAAGAGAAGCAGGATCCTCTGAACTTAGCACCGTAGCGACTGATTCAGCACTCTCTATCGCATATGGCGTTTGGTAATTCGGAGAGAGCGCCGTAGTGGCGATACCAGGATACGATACAGTCACCAACGCATTATTGGGATTAAGAGCCGTGAGTGCATCAGCGATCACCTCAGCTCTGTAGTCATCTAGGTAAAGGCCACCGCGCAACCAATCCGTCACCTCATAGGTGTGCATGGCATCCGCCAATCGACTGACGTAACGAATGGGCTCACCCTTTTCTTGAAATCTGAAATCAAGATCGGATAAACGCTTTAGCTCATCGAACACCCATGCCTGAGGGCCTTGCTCCCGGATCTTCGCTAGTGCCGTATGCGTCATTTGCACAACTCTAGGATAAGCAGCGACGCCAGCTTCAGTCAGAGCAATATCAATGTAGAACAACGCACCACCACGCCAACCCAGACCAGTCCCAGCCGACAAAGACTCAGCCAAACCCTCTCTTTTCAACTGGGCCAGTAAACTGGTTGGCCCTTCATGACCGACCAAGTGGCCTAGATAGCGGCCCGGATTGGTTCGATAATCCGACCGGTAGTCGGCGATGGGAAAGACCAATTCAACACTCCGATTGGCGGCTGTAGGTTCGATATAGACTTTTGCTGGTAAACGGTCTGCAGGAAAAATAGGCATATCCAGAATATCGTGTTCAACTTGGCCCGCTGGCACCTCTGAAAAAGAGGCGAGTGTTGTTGCCTCAAGCGAGTCGAGTGACTCTTTCCCCAGAACCACCAAGCGCATGTTGCCTGCTTTATAATAGCGCTCATAAAACTCTATCAACTCTGCTCGAATCGGGGCTTCAGGTCGATCAGCGAGACTCTCCAGTGAGCCGACCGAAAACTGACTGTAGGGATGCTCGGGGTTCATCAACGCCTGAAGCACGTCTAACCCACGCCGTCCGTCATTGTTAAGCCCCATTTGGTACTCAGCTTGGACCGCGTTCATCTCTCGATCGACGTATTCAGCATCAAGATTGGGTGACACAAAAAATTGCGCAAATCGATCCAACGCTTCGGGCAAATAATCTGCATTGATATCAAAAAAATAGTTGGTGTGATCGAACGAGGTGTACGCGTTACGATTGCCCCCGTGCTCGGTGATATATTGCTCGTATTCTGCTGGATCGGGATATTTTTCAGTGCCTAAGAACAACATATGCTCGAGAAAATGAGCCAGCCCACCCCGCCCTGCTGGGTTGTCACCACTGCCGACATACACATCCAATGCAGCGGCTGCTTTTTGTGTCGTCGGATCAGAAATGAGTAACACTTGCAGTCCATTATCGAGGGTCAAAGCGCGATAGCTGCGATCGTCCATCGGACTCACGACTGGTTGATTCGACAAGTCATCTTGCACTGCCTTAGATTGAGAATTGAGATCGCACCCAAACAGCAGTCCAAAATACAGACCAAAAATCAGGGTCCAACCCAGTGTTCCTGTGATCATTCGACTCATTGAGCGTCTCCTGCAGATGTCTCTGTTATCGTATCGTAGGCCTCTGGCACAGGCCATGCACTCATAATTGCTTTAATGAGAGTTGCTAAAGGAATGGCAAAAAACACTCCCCACAAACCCCAAATACCACCAAAGAATAGTACCGCTAACACAATCGCGACAGGGTGTAAGTTGACCGCCTCAGAAAAAAGAAGCGGTACCAGCACATTCCCATCCAGTATCTGGATTATCAGATAGACCATGACCACAGTATAAAACTCGCTCCCAACGCCCCATTGGAAGAAAGCCACCATCACTACCGGTATCGTGACCAGTGTTGCACCAATGTAAGGTACGATGACTGAAAGCCCCACCAGCAGGGCCAACAGAGCCGCATAATTCAAATCAAGCCATAAAAACGCAGCATAACTGACGCCACCGACGATAAGAATCTCGATGGCCTTACCCCGCACATAGTTGGCAATTTGAGTATCCATTTCCGCCCAGATACGACGTAGCATGGGTCGCTCTTTTGGCAGGTGATTAGCGAGCCATCGCGTAATCGCTTCCTGATCTTTTAGAAAGAAAAAGACCAGCAGCGGAATCAGAATGGTATAGATGATGACGTTAAATAAGCCGGGTATAGAGCTCAAAGACAACTCAATCAGCTTTTGTCCCATCGTCGCAAGCTCACTTTGCAATGATGTGACGATCGTTTGAATCTGAGACTCTGACACCAACTGTGGATAGCGCTCCGGCAAGACCACTAATAGCGTCTGCCCCTGCTGCAGCATGCGCGGCAATTCAGATGCGAGTGAGCTCAGTTGCCGCCAGACCAAGGGAAATAGGCCAAGTAAAGAGCCAAAGAACATACCCACAAATAATCCGTACGCTGAAAGCACACCGGCCCACCTAGGCAAGCCGTACCCTTGCATTCTGGTCGAGACGCCCTGCACCAGATACGCCAAAATAATCGCGGATATGATCGGCGCCATGACCGCCCCTAGCACCATCATTAGAAAAAGCGTCACGGAAATCAGAACGAGCAATAGCAAGGATTCTTCTTCAAACAAATACCGGTCATACCATTTACGAAAGATCGTCAGCATAAAGCCTCTTGATGTGTCATGGGGTTCGCTTTGTGAAGTGATACTCAAACTCTTGATCTGACAAACGATGCGCTGTCATCATTTCATCGGCAAGCTGAGCAAAGGCGTGAAAGTCTCGCCATGAGCCCGGATCTGTTGCATGAACCAGAACCGAATCACCTTCGGCCGCCTGCAACAGGGCACGCTTCGCGAGTAGCAGCGGCATAGGACATTGTAGCCCTCTCGCGTCTACTGAATGATCTGCCATACTTTCCACCAACGCTGAATGACATTACGCTCCGAAGTATACATCGTGTGCATGCGTTTAGGTACGGATGGAACTTTTAAACACCCCAGCGACTCTTACTTAGGGCAATGATAAGACAAATTGCTATACTGCCAGGCAGATCACCGACGACAGGAACACTGTGTTCAACACCGATCAAACAATTCGATCACACTGGCTCAAAGCCACTCGCGCCATCCTGCTCATCATGTTGAGTAGCGCGCTACATGTGGCTGCGCAGGGAACCCAACCATTGAAAATCCCTGACTTGGGTTCCAGCGCTGGCACTCTTTTCTCACAAGAATACGAATACCAGCTCGGACGCACTTGGCTGCGACTCTTTCGGAGCCAAGTGCGTGTTTTCGAAGATCCCATGATGCAGAACTATCTCGAGGATATTGTCTACGAGATGGTTGAATTCAGCGAGCTGCAAGACCGACGGATAGAACTTGTCATTGTCAACAATCCCACCATGAATGCCTTCGCTGTGCCCGGCGGCGTAATCGGGATTCATACTGGCCTGTTCATGTATGCAGAAACAGAAGATCAATTGGCGTCGGTGATTGCGCACGAGCTTGCGCACCTCAGCCAGCGCCATTTTTCACGTCGGATAGAGTTTGCAAAAACCCAACAACCACTGGCTTTAGCGGGACTTCTCGCCGGCCTCGTCCTGATGGCGACTACGGGCTCGGACATGGGTTTAGCAGCGATTACGGCAACTCAGGCGGCAACGCAAGACTCCTCGTTACGCTACAGTCGCGGTAATGAGCAGGAGGCCGACCGAATTGGCATGCAAACTCTGGCTAAATCCGGGCGCAATCCAGCGGCTACTCCGGCCATGTTCGAGCAAATGCTGCGCGCTTCTCGATTCTCCAGCGGTCAGAATATCCCCGAATTTTTGAGAACACACCCGCTGTCTGAGTCGCGCATCTCGGATACCAAAAATCGACTCCAAACTTATCCAGCCATCCCCAGTACACCCAGTCTTAATTTCCACCTGATGAAAGCGAGGGTACGAGTCAATTTAGCGGACACACCAGAAACTGCGGTCGCTCAGTTTAGGGCGATCAATGCAAATACGGAGCCGTTCCCAGAAGCGCACCAGTACGGCTTGGCACTTGCACTGAGTGCTGCCGGGCGTTACCAAGAAGCAAAAGAACTGATGCAAGCCCTGCTCGACCGAACACCAACCTCTCATATTTATCTGATCAGTCTCGCAGAAATCGGTATTGCGCAGCGTGATACGTCGTGGATCATTCCCCAGCTTGAGCGCGCTGTGATGGTATTTCCTGATAATGTGGCACTGACACTCACGCTCGCGAGAGCTCTCATGACGGATCAGAAAGCTCACATCGCCGCCAGCTTGCTTGATCCCATGACGAAACGAGAGCCAAATAATCCCCTGGTGTGGTACTGGCTGGCCGAAATCGAAGGCCTAGCCGGAAATATTCAGAATTTGCACCGCGCGCGCGGAGAGTATTTTTTACTGCACGGCATCGCTGACGAAGCGGAAAAGCAATTTAGATATGCGCTCAAATTATCGGAAAACGATTTTGTCGCTGCATCGGTTTTAGAAGATCGGTTGAAATCGG
>CBFHJC010000086.1:0-8119 GCA_965656045.1 Aequoribacter sp. | reverse complement strand
TACCGTGGTCAACGTGACCAATTGTACCCACGTTTACGTGAGGCTTATTACGCTCAAACTTTGCCTTTGCCACTTTAAATCACCTCTTCTGTTAAGAATAAAAGTTAATACATGCCGTTTTTTGAAATAATCGTATCAGCAACGCTGCTGGGTGCCTCTGCATACATTTCAAATTCCATCGTGTAGGTCGCTCGACCCTGAGTCGCCGACCGAAGATCGGTTGAATAACCAAACATCTCAGCCAATGGCACCTGGGCATTAATGACCTTGCCACCGATCGTTTCGTCCATCCCCAGTATCAGACCTCGGCGACGGTTTAGATCACCAACCACATCGCCCATATTCGCTTCAGGGGTTACAACTTCAACCTTCATTACAGGTTCCAGCAAAATAGCGCCGCCCACCTGTGCGAGTCTTTTCGTCGCCATAGACGCGGCAATTTTAAACGCCATTTCATTAGAATCAACATCATGAAACGATCCGTCGTAAAGAGTCGCCTTTAACCCCAACAGAGGATACCCGGCCAAAACCCCGTTTTGCATCTGCTCTTCGATACCTTTCTGTACCGCTGGAATATACTCTCTGGGGACGCTACCGCCAACAATCTCGTTGACGAACTCCAAACCGTCGGCGCCGTTGTCATCTGCAGGCTCAAACCGAATCCAAACGTGCCCGTACTGACCACGACCGCCCGATTGGCGAACAAACTTTCCTTCCACTTCAACCGTATTCTTTATGCGCTCACGATAGGCAACCTGAGGCTTACCGATGTTAGCCTGCACACTGAATTCGCGGCGCATGCGATCAACAATAATGTCTAGGTGCAATTCACCCATGCCGGAAATAATCGTCTGCCCCGTTTCCTCGTCTGTTTTGACCCGAAACGAGGGGTCTTCTTGCGCAAGCTTACCGAGAGCAACACCCATTTTGTCTTGATCAGCCTGCGAGCGTGGTTCAACCGCCACTGATATTACGGGCTCAGGAAACTCCATCCGTTCCAGAATAATGGGATGATCAATCGAACAGAGCGTGTCCCCGGTTGTGACATCTTTTAAGCCAACCGCAGCCGCAATGTCACCCGCTAGACAAATTTTGATCTCTTCGCGACTATTCGCGTGCATTTGCACCATGCGACCTATTCGCTCTTTCTTACCTTTCACCGAGTTATAAACTGCTGTACCACTCTCGAGCGTACCCGAATAGACTCTGAAAAAGGTCAGTGTGCCCACGAATGGATCGGTGGCAATTTTAAACGCCAGGGCCGCAAAGGGCGCCGAATCATCAGCCTGCCGTGTACTCACGGTTTCGGCGTCTTCCAAGGTCCCTTCAATGGCTTTCACTTCGGTAGGCGATGGCATGAAGTCGATTACGGCATCAAGCATCGCTTGAACACCTTTGTTTTTAAACGCCGAACCGCCGAGCACGGGAATGATTTCATTGGCGAGCGTGCGAGCGCGAATACCCTGTTTAATCTCAGAGTCAGTTAAGGTCTCACCCTCGAGGTATTTATTCATTAACTCTTCATTTGCTTCCGCTGCGGCTTCGACCATTTCTTCGCGCATGGCTTCCATTTGCTCAACCAGCTCTGCAGGCACGTCTTGATACTCAAAAGTCATACCTTGGTCAGCAGCGTTCCAAATAATCGCCTTACGTTTTATGAGATCAATGACCCCAACAAAATCGTCTTCTGCACCGATTGTCATTTGGAGTGGGACCGGATTGGCGCCAAGTCGATCACGAAGCTGCGAGACGACTCGCTCGAAATTGGCCCCAGCGCGATCCATTTTATTCACAAACACCAACCGAGGGACCTCGTACTTATTGGCTTGACGCCAGACAGTCTCTGTTTGTGGTTGGACACCGGAAGTACCACAGAGCACAACGACCGCACCATCGAGTACGCGTAACGAACGCTCTACCTCGATGGTGAAATCGACGTGACCAGGGGTGTCAATAATATTGATGCGATGCTCGGGGTACTGCTGAGTCATGCCAGACCAGAAGCAAGTGGTAGCAGCACTGGTAATAGTGATGCCCCGCTCTTGCTCTTGTTCCATCCAATCCATCGTTGCGGCGCCGTCGTGCACCTCTCCGATTTTGTGGGATAAGCCGGTGTAAAACAAAACGCGCTCTGTCGTTGTGGTTTTCCCCGCATCGACATGCGCGCAAATGCCTATATTTCGATAACGATCAATGGGCGTTTTACGGGCCACAGTAATTCCCCAATAACGTTCGAATAGAGATCTCGAGTCTTAGAAACGAAAGTGCGAGAACGCTTTGTTCGCTTCAGCCATGCGGTGCACGTCTTCACGTTTCTTGACCGCATTTCCTTTGCCCTGAGAAGCATCAATAATCTCACCTGCCAAACGCTGGCGCATCGACTTCTCACCACGGTTGCGGGCGTACTCAACCAACCAGCGCATAGAGAGCGCAACGCGGCGTGCAGGACGCACTTCGACCGGTACTTGATAAGTCGCTCCACCAACACGTCGAGCTTTCACTTCGACCATGGGGGCAATATTCTCGAGAGCTTCATCAAAAGCTTCGATAGGATCTTTACTCAACTTCTCTTGAACGATGGTAAGTGCACCGTAAACGATACTCTCGGCAACGGACTTCTTACCGCTAACCATCACGTGGTTCATGAACTTAGCAAGTGTAACATTGCCAAACTTGGGATCAGGCAATACTTCACGTTTTGCGACAACGCGTCTTCTTGGCATACTCTTCTCTCTTCAGGTAACCCAAGCACTGGTCTGCCACTAAAAGGTGGGAGAGGCAGAGACTTGGCCTTACTGTTAAGTTACCGCTGAGGGTAACCGCTTAATGTTACGGCTTAATTACTTAGGCCGCTTGGTTCCGTACTTCGATCGTGCTTGTTTTCGATTCGCAACGCCTGAGGTATCAAGGCTACCGCGAACGGTGTGATATCGAACCCCTGGTAAGTCTTTAACACGACCTCCACGGATCAATACAACGCTGTGCTCCTGCAAATTGTGGCCTTCACCACCAATGTAGGAAGACACTTCATAGCCATTGGTTAAGCGCACACGACACACTTTCCGAAGCGCTGAGTTTGGCTTTTTAGGGGTGGTGGTGTACACCCGTGTACAGACACCTCGGCGCTGCGGACAGGCCTGAAGTGCTGGGACGTCGCTTTTTGCGACTTTTCGCTTGCGCGGCTTGCGCACAAGCTGGTTAATCGTTGCCATGCATTTAACTCCGATTGTTACATCCGGCCGAGGCCGGACCACTTTTGCCCGTCAAGAGCAGCTAAAATAAGGAGGCGGCATTCTATAGAGGCCACCTCTAACCGTCAAGCTTCGTCTAAATCCGCGTCGTCAATCGCGGCAACCACATCAGCCCGCAACGCCTCGGTCAGTGCCGCTTCGATATCCTGAGCACTGACTTTCATCTCGTTACCAACTTCACGCTTCTTACGTCGCTCCTCGTGATACGTGAGACCTGTACCCGCTGGGATGAGACGACCGACAACGACGTTTTCTTTCAAACCTCGCAGATAGTCACGCTTCCCTGTCACAGCCGCTTCCGTTAAGACTCGTGTTGTCTCTTGGAACGATGCAGCAGAGATGAAGCTCTCTGTCGCCAAAGACGCCTTGGTAATACCGAGCAATTCGCGTTCACCCGAAGCAGGGATTAAACCCTTCTCAAGCAATCGCTCGTTCTCTTCCAACAGGGTCACGTACTCAATCTGCTCACCTTTAATCAAAGACGAATCACCAGAGTTGGTCACGATGACCTTGCGAAGCATCTGACGCACGATCACTTCAACGTGCTTATCGTTGATCTTCACACCTTGAAGTCGATAGACCTCTTGAATCTCGTTAACGATATATTTCGCGAGTTCTTCGATTCCTTTCAGTCGCAAAATATCGTGTGGGCTCATTGGGCCTTCGGAAACGATTTCCCCTTTTTCGACTAACTCGCCCTCAAACACGGACAAGTTACGCCACTTAGGAATCAGCGCCTCGTAGTGTGTTGAACCATCTTCTAGCACACTGCCGTCCGCAGGCGTGATCATTAACCGACGCTTGCCTTTGGTCTCTTTACCAAAGCTCACAGTACCGCTGATCTCTGCAAGAATGGCTGGCTCTTTGGGCCGTCTCGCCTCGAACAGGTCAGCAACACGAGGTAGACCACCGGTGATGTCACGCGTTTTCGAACCTTCTTGAGGTATTCGAGCGATAACGTCACCAATCTCTACTCGAGCGCCGTTCTCGAGAGACACCCACGATCCGGGTGGCAAAAAGTAGTGTGCGGGCACATTAGTGCCTGCCAAACAAAGCTCGTTACCCTCTTCGTCGACCAGGGTCACCGCCGGTCTGATATCTTTACCCGCTGCAGGTCGCTCACCGGCATCCATCACGGTAATGCTGGATAGTCCTGTAAGCTCATCGGTCTGACGCTTAACAGTGATGCCATCTTCCATCCCTGCAAACTTCACAGTTCCGGCAACCTCAGTGATAATCGGGTGTGTATGGGGATCCCAAGTCGCCACCACGTCGCCCGCTGCAATCGCAGCGTGATCGCTAACAACCAGGTTGGCACCATATGGCAATCGATAACGCTCTTTCTCGCGTCCTTTAACGTCGAGGACCGATAGCTCACCAGAACGAGAAACAGCCACCAATGACCCGTCAACACGCTGCACGGTTTTCAAGTTGTGGAGTCGCACCGTACCTTCATTCAGGACGCGGATGTTATCCGCAGCCGTAGCACGAGATGCCGCACCACCGATGTGGAACGTTCTCATGGTGAGCTGTGTACCAGGCTCTCCAATCGACTGCGCCGCAACAACACCAATGGCTTCACCAATGTTGACCTTGTGGCCTCGTGCCAGGTCTCGGCCATAACAAGTAGAACAAATACCGTGTCGTGTTTCACACGTAATGGGCGAACGCACTTCGACTTCGTCGATACCCATTTCCTCAAGTCTTCGGATCCAGGCCTCGTCCAGCATAGTGCCAGCGGTGACTGCAATTTCGTCATCAGTCCCTGGACGAATCAAATCTTTACAGACGATCCGACCCAAAACTCGATCACCGAGTGTCTCAATAATGTCGCCACCATCGATGACCGGGGTCATCAAAATACCAAGATCAGTCCCGCAGTCGTCTTCAGTTACCACCAGATCTTGAGCAACATCAACCAGACGCCGTGTCAGATAACCCGAGTTAGCCGTCTTAAGCGCTGTATCCGCAAGACCTTTACGAGCTCCGTGAGTCGAGATGAAATATTGCAGAACGCTCAGACCTTCACGGAAGTTAGCAGTGATAGGCGTTTCAATAATGGAGCCATCTGGCTTGGCCATCAAACCACGCATACCGGCTAACTGACGAATCTGTGCAGGCGAACCCCGAGCACCTGAATCGGCATAAATAAATACCGAGTTAAACGATGCTTGCTCTTCTTCTTCGCCATCACGGTTGATGACTTTCTCGGTCGAAAGGCCATCCATCATCGCCTTAGACACCAGGTCGTTAGCGCGTGACCAGATGTCGATCACCTTGTTGTACTTTTCACCTTGAGTCACCAAACCTGCAGCGTACTGGTCCTCGATTTCTTTGACTTCCGCCTCGGCGCCATCGATGATTTTCGCTTTCGCTACGGGAATCTCAAAGTCATTCACACCAATAGACGCGCCAGAGCGAGTCGAATACTCATAACCGGTGTACATCAGCTGGTCGGCAAAAATCACAGTCGCCTTCAAACCCACCACACGGTAACAACGGTTAATGATGCGAGAGATCGCTTTTTTGACCATGGGCTGGTTGACCATATCGTAACCAATACCGGCGGGAACGATTTCCCACAGCAAGGCTCGACCCACAGTCGTATCTGCAATAAATGTGCGCTCAGTTCGATCCGCTTCATCGGACACAACAGTCTCGTAAATACGGACCTTGACCCGAGCCTGCAACCCTACGTCACCAGAGTGATAGGCGCGATGCACTTCATTTACATTGGCAAAAATGCGTCCTTCGCCTTTCGCATTAATTCGCTCTCGGGTCATGTAATACAAACCCAAAACGACGTCTTGTGAGGGTACAATAATCGGGTCGCCGCTCGCAGGTGACAGGATATTGTTAGTCGACATCATCAGTGCCCGAGCCTCGAGCTGAGCTTCGATGGTTAATGGCACGTGAACCGCCATCTGATCACCGTCGAAGTCAGCGTTATACGCTGCACAGACCAGAGGATGCAGTTGTATTGCCTTACCTTCGATCAATACCGGCTCGAAAGCTTGGATGCCAAGGCGGTGGAGTGTAGGAGCTCGGTTCAGGAGTACCGGGTGCTCTCGAATAACATCAGCGAGAATATCCCAAACCTCGGGTGGCTCGCGCTCGACCATTTTCTTCGCTGCCTTGATTGTCGTCGCCAAACCACGGTGCTCAAGCTTGCCAAAAATAAAGGGCTTGAACAGTTCTAACGCCATTTTTTTGGGCAGACCACACTGATGTAACTTCAGTGCAGGACCGGTCACAATCACGGAACGACCCGAGTAATCGACTCGCTTACCTAACAAGTTCTGACGGAAACGACCTTGCTTGCCCTTGATCATATCTGCGAGCGACTTCAGAGGACGCTTATTCGAACCCGTGATAGCACGGCCACGGCGGCCGTTGTCGAGTAGGGCATCAACAGCTTCTTGCAACATACGTTTTTCGTTGCGCACGATGATATCAGGTGCGTTCAAATCGAGTAGACGCTTCAAACGGTTGTTACGGTTGATCACCCTTCGGTACAGATCATTGAGGTCTGAAGTTGCAAAGCGACCCCCTTCAAGCGGCACCAATGGGCGTAAATCAGGTGGTAAGACAGGCAGAGCGTTCAGTACCATCCACTCGGGTTTGTTGCCGGAGCTTGCAAAAGCCTCCATCAACTTCAACCGCTTCGAGAGTTTTTTGATCTTAGTTTCTGAATTCGTCGCCGGGATTTCTTCTCGCAATTCAACAATCTCGCGCTCGAGATCCAGCTGCTTCATGAGGTCTTGAATCGCTTCCGCGCCCATCTTGGCGACAAACTCGTCACCAAACTCTTCCATCGCCTCGTAGTATTGCTCATCTGACAACAACTGGCCGTACTCAAGCCCAGTCATACCGGGATCAGTCACGATGTAAGATTCAAAATAAAGAACCCGCTCGATATCACGCAGCGTCATATCTAATAGCAGGCCAATCCGCGAAGGTAATGACTTCAAAAACCAAATGTGAGCGACAGGACTTGCCAACTCGATGTGGCCCATACGCTCACGTCTGACTTTAGCAAGCGCCACTTCAACGCCACACTTCTCGCAGATCACACCGCGATGCTTCAGCCGCTTATACTTACCGCACAAGCACTCATAATCTTTTACTGGTCCAAAAATTTTAGCGCAAAACAAGCCGTCACGCTCTGGCTTGAAGGTTCGATAATTGATGGTTTCAGGCTTTTTGACTTCGCCATATGACCAAGAACGAACCATTTCAGGCGACGCTAAGCCAATGCGTATTGCATCGAACTCATCAGTCTGCCCCTGTGACTTTAAGATATTAAGTAAGTCTCTCAAGGCTTTTCCTCCACGAGGGTGTTAGTGCCGGGGCGCCTCAGCGCCCACCCAATATTAACGGTCTAGTCGTTTTCTAACTCAATATCGATTCCAAGCGAGCGAATCTCTTTGACCAACACGTTAAAGGACTCGGGCATGCCCGGCTCCATACGATGATCACCATCAACAATATTTTTGTACATTTTGGTACGTCCAGCCACGTCGTCAGACTTGACTGTCAACATCTCTTGCAGCGTGTAAGCCGCGCCGTATGCTTCTAAGGCCCAGACTTCCATTTCCCCGAATCGCTGCCCACCAAACTGCGCTTTACCGCCCAGAGGCTGCTGTGTCACGAGCGAGTAGGAGCCTGTCGAACGCGCATGCATTTTGTCATCAACCAAGTGGTTAAGTTTCAGCATATACATGTAGCCGACCGTAACGGGGCGCTCAAATTGCTGACCGGTTCGCCCGTCGTACAGCGTAAATTGACCGCTTTCAGGCATATCAGCCAAAGCTAACAGTGCCTTGATCTCACTCTCGGCTGCGCCATCGAAGACATGTGTCGCCATC
>CBFHJC010000085.1:0-8195 GCA_965656045.1 Aequoribacter sp. | reverse complement strand
CGCAGGAACTCGGGCTGCCAAATTACCCCGTTTTTACGCGTAAGTGTCACACCGATGTGTCATATCACGCATGTGCGAGCCGTTTATTTGATGCCGGTGAGGCCTTATATCCGCAGTTTGCGAGCCACAACGCTCAAACACTCGCGTACCTAATGCACTTGGCGCCACCCGGAGCTGCGTTTGAGCTCCAGCGTCTTCACGGTATGGGTGAACTCCTCTACGACGTGGTCAAAACGCGCTATCCTGATGTGCCCGTAAGAGTTTATGCGCCAGTAGGGAACCATACCGATCTGCTCCCGTATCTAGTCAGACGTTTATTAGAGAACGGCGCGAATTCATCGTTTGTGAACCGTTTCTTAGACGCAAAAACCCCGGTCAGCTAGTTGGCGCAAGATCCCATCGATGTCACGCAATCGAACCCTGAGTTGCGTCATACAGGTATTCCATTACCGCATCGTTTGTTTTGTGACCAAGTGGTGCCTTGGCAGAATAGTGGCGGGCTAGACCTGTATCGGGCAGCTGATTACGAGTGCATACAAACGGCACTTGCCAAGCTATTACCTCCCGCTGAAGGGTCCGGAAGCGGATCTGCAGAGACACCAGTGAATGTTGATCACGGGGCTCTTGTGTCTGTAAAAAGCCCAGCCGATCACGCTCGATTGATAGGCAGTGTTCGAGAGGCCTCTAGCTCTGATAGTGACCGTGCCCTAGAGGAGGCTTGCCGAGCACAGCAAGCATGGTGTGCGAAGGGCGTCGAATTTCGGGCAGCTTGTCTCGACCGGATTGCCGATGAGCTCGAGACAGCGATGCCAGAGTGGGTCGGCTTAATCAGTGTAGAAGCCGGCCGAACACTGGCAGACGGGATTTCTGAAGTCCGCGAAGCGATCGATTTTTGTCGGTACTACGCGCAGCAAGCGCGCCACACCATGACGGTGCCTTTGACATTGCCAGGGCCTACAGGGGAGTCAAATACCTTGAGTTGGCATGGTCGAGGCGTTTGGGTTTGCATTAGCCCTTGGAACTTCCCACTTGCCATCTTTGTGGGCCAAATCGTGGCGGCGTTGGTGACAGGTAACTCAGTGATTGCAAAACCAGCCGAGCAGACACCGCTTGTGGCATTAAAAGCGGTTCAGTTAATGCACCGCTGTGGTGTTCCAGAGTCCGTCCTGCACTGTTTGCTGGGCGCTGGCGCCGACGTGGGTGCGAAGCTCGTTGCAGATCCACGAATTAGCGGGGTCGTTTTCACCGGTGGGACCGACACCGCGCAAACGATTAACCGGAGCTTAGCAACCCGACCCGGGCCCATCACACCGCTCATTGCAGAAACCGGTGGACTGAATGTGATGCTTGTGGATGCCACAGCTCTGCCTGAGCAGGTGGTCGATGATGTGATCATGTCGGCCTTTCACAGCGCCGGGCAGCGCTGTTCCGCCCTAAGAGTGCTCTATTTGCAGCAAGATATCGCCGATCATGTGCTGGCTATGTTGGCTGGCGCGATGTCGGAGCTAGTTGTTGGCTTACCGTGGGAAAGCCGCACCGACGTCGGGCCGTTAATTGATGCCTCAGCTCAACAAAAGGTACTCGAGCATATCCAAGCAATGCACCGAGACGCGCGACTGATTGCAGCAACGCCTCTGCCAGAAGGGTTGGAGCGCGGCCATTTTGTGGCACCACATGCGTTCGAAATTGAGTCTTTGGCGCAGTTAGAACAAGAGATCTTTGGACCCGTATTGCACGTGATTCGCTACGCGCGCGCAGATCTGCCCAAAGTCTATCAGCAGATTAATGATTCCGGCTATGGCCTGACACTGGGCGTTCATAGTCGCATCGATGGTTTTGCACGCTCTGTATTTAGGAATACCCGAGTTGGTAACACCTATGTCAATCGCAATATGATTGGCGCCGTTGTGGGTGTGAATCCTTTTGGGGGACAGGGATTGTCTGGTACGGGACCCAAAGCCGGTGGTCCGCATTATCTACAGCGCTTTGCGACCGAACGCACCTACACTGATAATTTGGTTGCGCGTGGCGGCAATACCGACTTGTTCACGATGAGCGATAGCTAGGCCGGATACTCTTCGCAAGGTGTGCGAATCGGCCTAACCGTCCGAGGGAGTAGTGTCACTGTTGCAGAGTGTGGCAGGCTCGAAATGTCGCAATGTCGCAATGTCGCAATGTGGCCGTGTGGCTGTGTGGCAGTATTTTAGTGTGGCTGGCTGGGCTGCGCCGTTGCAGCCCTGCAAGCCGTCGCTATGAACCTCGGTGATAGACGCTTTGCAATGCCTTAAACAGCGGTTTTAAGCGACCGTACTGGGCTTGGTACACCGATCGATATAAGGCGTCATACAGAGCCGCTTGTTCTGGATCTGGTGTGAACAGCGACTGAGACGATGTCATCTTCTGTACGGCGTCGTCGTAGTTTGCGTAATCACCCAACGCCACAGCCCCAATGATTGCAGCGCCAAGTCCGCTGGCTTCATAGGTAGAAGGGCGCTCAGTTGGACGATTTAAGATATCGGCTAAAATTTGCATCACACCATCGCTTTGCGATCCGCCGCCCGCTACTCTGAAGCGAGTAATCGGCTGTTTGGTACGGCGCTCGAGTTGCTCAGTGCCTGCGCGCAGTGCATAACCTATCCCTTCGATAATCGCTCGGTAGAGATGAGCTCGCGTGTGTTGTTCGGTAAACCCAATGATACTGCCTCGTGCCTCAGGACCTGGCTCACCTAAGCCCGGATTCCAGAAGGGTTGCAGTACCAAGCCATCGGCACCCGCCGGGGTTTGCGCGAGCAATTCATCAAACAGCGCTTCTGGAGACTTAGCCGTCGCTTGAGCACGAGTGGTCTCTAAGGCGCCAAAATGTTCTTTGAACCAGCTCACCATCCAGAAGCCTCTAAAGACTTGAATTTCAGCATTAAAGTAGTTGGGAATAGCGGCTGGGTAGGGCGGAATAAAGGGTCTTGGCTCAATATAGTTCGAGGTGCACACGTTGACCGTTGCGGTTGTACCGCAGGATATACTGGCCATCGTTGGCTCGAAACAGCCAGATCCCAGAACTTCACAGGCCTTGTCGGCGGCGCCCGCAAGCACGGGCGTGCCTGCGATGAGCCCCGAATCAGTCGCCGCTGTTTGGGTGATCCCACCAATCGTGTCACCAATGTTTACGAGCCGCGGCAGTTGTGAGGGCCGAACCCCCATGCAACTCCATTTCCAATCGGTAGCTGCAGACCAAGTTTGCGTTTTGTAATCAAAGGGGATGTATCCCACCTGATTCCCGACACTGTCGGCGATTTGGCCCGTGAGGCGATAGTTTAAATAGCCAGACAGTAACAAAAAGTGCTCTGTTTGTTCGGCAATTTCAGGCTGATTCTGTTGTATCCAATTGAACTCGCACTCTTGTTCAAGTGCATCGATGGTGGGCTTTAGCTTTAATAATCTGAACAACACACGCCACAGTAAGGGGCGCTGAGAGGTGATTTGAGCGCGTCGCTGATCTGGCCAGATGATGGCTGGGCGCAAAGGATGTCCATCTTTGTCGAGGTTGATCACGGTGGCGCGTTGGGTAGTGACGACCACAGCTCTGATGTCTTTGGGTGTCACTTTTTGCTGGCCCCAGAGCAACTGGCAAGCTGCGACTAGGGCGTCATAGAACCCTGCGGCGTCGTGCTCCATCCAGCCCGCCTGCGGTGATTGGTAGTCTGTTAGCGCGACTTGCGCCTTATCGAGCAGCTCGCCATTCGACGCGAAGGCAAGCACACGCACGCTTTGGGTGCCGTTATCAATGGCCAGAATGACGCCTTCAGACACGATCGACAACCTAGGCGCTGGCATCGGGCAACAAGTTGCCCGGATTCATGATCCCTTTGGGATCAATGCTCTGCTTCAGGGTTCGCAGCAAAGCAATGCCGCCTTCGCCCAAGTCGTGATGCAGATAGTCTTTGCGTAATCGTCCAGAACCGTGGTGGTGGGCAATGCCGCCACCCGCCTTTGCGGTCGCGGTGAGCGCTTGATCCCAGCAGGCAAAATAGAGCGCTTCCATGTCGGCAACGTCGGCTGGCATGCAGGCGAAGGTGAAGTACAAATTAATCCCTGATCGGTAAACGTGTGAGCTGTGGGCAGAAGCATTAACGACGCTATCGACGGTATTCATTGCCGCAACCACTGACTCATAAATATCATTAATTTGCTGCCAAGTACCCGATACTTCAATCGTATCGGCGATCAGGCCCTGATCAAGCAAATCACGCCACTCAGGCACATGGTTTCGATGCGAGAGCCAGCCCTGCGTAACACTGGCATCAGCCTCTGTCAGACCCAGCTCAAGCAGGCGTGCTCGGATATCTTCCACTTCTGCCTGCACCCGCTTGCTCGGTCCCTCGTGAACCATAATGATCAGTGCGTCTTGGTCGTGTACGTAGTCTGGAAATAAGCGAGCCACCTCGGAGTGATCATACTGACGCATCACCGGTGGACGCCAATCGGCCTGGACTATGTGGCGTTGTGCCTCGAAGCCTAATTGCATCGTAGAGCTGTAAAATGCCGTCACTGCTCTGGATTCAGGTTGGCGTCGCAGCGACAAGGTCACTGATACCACCACACCAAGAATGCCTTCGGCGCCCATGAAAATGTGGCGAAGATCGGGGCCACTCGATGCGCGGGGTGCCTTTCCAAGTGTGACTAACTCGCCACTGGGCAAAACGACATCCATGGAGTAAATAATGTCTTCGATGTTTCCATAGGCGGTAGAAAATTGGCCCGAAGCACGCGTTGAGACCCAGCCACCGACGCTACTGATCGCAATGGATTGTGGCCAGTGCCCAATAGTGAGGCCGTGCTCAGCCACTGCTTCTTCAGCCACCAAGCCATTGGTGCCCGCCTCAAATGTCGCTAACAGGTTAGTGGTATCAATCGAGGTGATTTGGTTAAGCTGCCCGAGATCAAGAACGATATCGCCGGCCCTGGGCTCGATGCCACCACAAACGCCACTCCCAAGACCAAACGGTATCACCGCTAAGCCCTGCTCGTTGGCGAAGGCCATGAGTGTCTGTACTTCGCTTATCGTGCTGGGTTGCACTACGCACGCGCCCGTTGGAATGGTGTGGCCTTGCCAATCACGGTAGTGCTTGATACACCAGCGATCGTAGCGTTTTGCGTGCAAGCTCTCGGTGTCGGTCAGAACCGTTTGAGGCTTGAAGAGTGCTTGCAGTGATTGTAGCTGTGAAGGTGTCATTTTGAATCTCTTATGGTTTCAAGTTAGATTTGGAATCGCGATCGATGTCGATACACCGATTGATTTCGAGTGTGGTACGTTCCTCTGACCATGCCAGAAGATCGGCCATAACAGCCGCGGCCTCTGCGAGTGAGTCGAGCCCTGCGTTGGTATCAAACCATGCGCGACTGCTTCGTCTCGCCCAGTAATCCTCAAGTCTGAGTGCCCCTTCATACAAGACGGCGAATCGAACTTCGGCCACCAGCCCATCGCCCTGTTCGGCGACGGCGCTACTCTCGCTGCCATAAAATTTACGCCAGCGAGCATCAGTTGCTGCATCTGAGCTTTGTGGCTCAGATGGGAGTGCTCCACCACCAGGTAAGGGGTGTTCGTGCGTGGTGCATGACGAGGTATTGAAAGACCATCGCTCTGCCAGTTTATCAACAATCCGTTCAGCCATCGCGCGATAGGCAGACAGCTTGCCCCCACCAACGGTTAACACATCGAGTGGACCAAACCACATTTCGTCTTTGCGCGAAATCTCGGTGGCCTTACTGTCGGTGCTGCCAACCAGAGGTCGGACGCCTGACCACACCGACACGATGTCGTCTGCGTCGAGTTGGGCGCTCGGGAAATTGTGGTTGGTGGTGGCGAGCAGGTAAGTGACATCGGCGTGATTTACAGGGGGCCAATAATCACTGTCTGGATAAAACTCATCTGTGGTGCCGAGATAGGTGTAGTTGCCCAGAGGTACAGCGAAGATTTTGCGCTTGTCGGGCGTAGACATCACCACCGTATGATTCACTGGCAAACGCTCGTGATCCACCACCAAATGAACACCGCGGCTGAGTGCGAGTCGTTTGGGTGCTTCGGTAGATTCCAATTGACAGATTTGATCCACCCAAGGACCCGCACAGTTCACAACACTGCGAGCTCGCACCCGACATGACCAATCTTCATCAGGAAGTTGTGCTTCGCAGTCGATCTGGAATTCAGAGCCGTTTTTGGAGAGGGTGCTGACTTTGCAGTAGGTCGCGATAACCGCATTGTGCTGCGCCGCAGAACGCGCCGTCGCCAGTGTCAGCCGAGCGTCATCGGTAAGATACTCGGGGTACACGATTGCGCCGCTGACGCCCTCAATATTCAAACCCGGTTCGCGCTGCTGTAACTGTTGTAGCGACCAGAATTGATGGTGATCGCTCTTTGCCACTTTGCCGAGCCACTCGTAAATTGACAGAGCGATACGCAGTGCCCAGCGTTCTTTCCATGAGTGAATGGCGATGATGTAATCGCTTTTGGTAGCGAGATGGGGTGCTATTTTCGCGAGCCTGGCGCGCTCAGAGGCGGACTCTTTGACCACGGGTATGTCACCCTGAACGAGGTAGCGCAAACCGCCATGAATCATTTTAGAGCTTCGGCTACTGGTGCCGCTGGCAAGATCCTGCGCTTCGATCAAGGCCACTTTGAGCCCCCGCATCGCAGCGTCACGCGCAACACCTGTCCCGGTGATACCTCCTCCAACAACGACCAGATCAAAAACGGTGTCTGAGAGTGCCGCTTGGAGTTCCTGACGTCGGCTGCCGTAAAGCCCGGGAATAGAGTTCATACAGAGCATCCAATCCAAAATAGACGTTCAGTCTAGCAAGCTTGCTCGAATAACAATGTCTAATGTTAGACAGTGTCGGCTAATCCGTCGTATGCTGAGCCCGACCTGATGCGGTACTGACCTGTCCTGTTTGATCGAAGGTCCGCTGAATCTTCCGCAGGTGTGCATGTCGGTCGAGTTAGAGGGCCGAGGTTTACGATCGGCAACTCGTCGTTCGAGCCGCGCCATCGGCCCGTATGTCGGTTAAAGCAAAGGAGACTGAATGAAAGCTCATAATAGCCTGGCGAGATTTCTGCATCGTTTGCCGGTGTTTAAAGAGCTTGACCTCATTTCATGTGAGCGGCTGCTGCAGCAATCAAATGTACTC
This sequence comes from Aequoribacter sp., assembly GCA_965656045.1. GTDB lineage: Bacteria > Pseudomonadota > Gammaproteobacteria > Pseudomonadales > Halieaceae > Aequoribacter. The sequence goes on along the minus strand of CBFHJC010000085.1, from coordinate 1,013 downwards.
AGCTATGCCGGGCGACAAGTGGTTCAAGACAGCGGCCAAACGCATCATCACCTGTATATCGTGGTGACTGGTCAGCTACAGATGGTTGCCAATTCTGAAAATGGCGGCGAAATGACGGTGGCCATATTTGGTCCGGGAAGCATGAGTAGCTGGGTCGCCTTGTATCATGATACGCCCGCGATGCGTAGCGTGGTTGCACAAGCCGATACTCGGTTAATTGCGATTCCCGCTGAAGTGATGCGGCAGCTCTTGGTTGAAAACCCTTATTTGTATCCATTGGTGCTCAACTTGGAAGCGAAGCGGTTTCGATCGGCACTGAACTGGCAACAGTTAGTCTTAAATCCAGACCGAACTCGACGAATCGCTGCGCTCTTGCTCATGTTGCTCGGAATCAGTGGCGATGAGAGCGAGCATCCAACACTGCAACTCACGCACGCACAGTTGCTAGTCTCTGCTCAATGCTCGCGACAGATGCTCCATGTGTCTCTGAAAACCTTACAAAGTCGTGGGCTGATCCGCCAATCCTATGGCGCAATCCACATTTTAAACAAAGCGGGTTTGCAGGAGTTCGCTGCGGTGGTTGAATCTTAGTGGGTGAGTGTTGGAGGCTCAGTGGGTAGGTGTTGGAGGCTCAGTGAAGTGTGGTCTCGGTGCCAAAGTAGACGAGTCCTGGGGGCTCAGTGGTTTGTGCTGGCGCTGATTCAGTAGATGAGCGGGTAAGCGTGCTTGCGCTGCAAGGTGTCAGTCGGTCAGTTTCGAGCGCAACTGTTTGAGCTGTCCACGTTGTGTCTTTTTATCCATTCGTTTGCGCTGAGAGCTGCGTGTTGGCGCAGTAGGGCGGCGAGGTTTAGGTTTGAAACTTGCGCTGACAATCAGGGCTTTGAGTCGTTTTAATGCGTCTTCTCGGTTCGATTCCTGGGTTCTGAAACGCTGTGCCTTAATCACTATCACACCCTCTTTGGTGATGCGGTGATCGCGTAGTTTCAGCACGCTCTGCTTAAGATCGTCGGGTA
>CBFHJC010000084.1:0-8323 GCA_965656045.1 Aequoribacter sp. | reverse complement strand
CGCTTTTTCGCAGGCGTTTATCCCGGTGTTATCAGATTACCGCGCGACCGAAGATGATTCTGCGTTGCAGCGATTCATTAATCGGGTTGCCGGTGTTATGGGTGGCGTGTTGTTGCTGGTAACCACAGTCATGGTCCTCGCCGCCCCGATAGTCGCCACGTTATTTGCACCGGGATTTATGAGTGATCCGGTCAAGTTTGCTTTAACCGTGGATATGCTGAGAATCACATTTCCTTATTTGTTCCTGATCTCTCTGACCGGTATGGCCGGTGCTATTCTCAACAGCTACGGCTATTTCGCAATCCCTGCGATTACCCCTGTTTTCCTCAATCTGAGTTTAATTATAGCGGCACTGGTTGCGTCACAGTGGTTCGATCCCCCTATATTGGCACTGGCTTGGGGGGTATTGGTGGCTGGGGTGTGTCAATTGACGCTCCAGTTACCCTTTCTTGCTCGCATCGGACGGTTGCCCAAGCCCGTTTGGACACCCAAAGATGAGGGCGTCGGACGAGTCATGCGGCTCATGATACCGGCACTATTTGGTGTTTCGGTGAGTCAGATTAACTTGTTACTCGATACTGTTTTGGCGTCTTTGTTGCCTGATGGCTCGGTGGCTTGGTTGTATTATTCAGATCGTTTAACCGAATTACCCTTAGGTGTTTTTGGAATTGCAATTGCCACCGTGATTCTGCCGAATTTATCTGACCTCAGGATTGGGGGAGGGGCTCAGCAGGCACATAGAGTCCTGGACTGGGCTGTCAGGATGGTGGTCATCATTGCTATGCCCGCTACTTTGGCCCTCTGGATTCTGAGCGCCCCCATCCTGACGACCCTGTTCGAATATGGTGCCATGAAAGCCGAAGACATCGCGATGGCAGAATTGAGTATGAGGGCATACGCGCTGGGTTTGGTTGCTTTTATGCTGATTAAGGTACTGGCGCCCGGTTTTTATGCCCAACAAGACACCAAAACGCCAGTCAAAATCGGCGTGATTGCCATGGTCTCTAACATGCTGCTCAACGTGGCGTTTGTTTTTCCTTTGATGTGGTGGTTCAACGTGGGTCACGTGGGCTTGGCATTGGCGACAAGTTGTTCGGCATTGCTCAACGCAACCCTTTTGTATCGTGGTTTGGCGGCCCGATCACTGTTTGTCTGGCAGCCCGGTTGGGGTCGACTGCTGCGAGCGCTCGGCTTGGGTTCGGGCCTTATGATTGTCGTGCTATTAACCGGGGTCGGGTTGTTCTCTGATTTCTCTGAGATGTCTTGGTGGCAGCGTGCGCAGAATTTAACCTTGTTAGTGGCATCTGGCGCACTGAGTTTTCTTCTAGGAGCATACCTAATGGGCTTACGGATGGCGGATCTGCGCGCACCTCGGGCTCAAGAATCAGCCTAACAAGTTAGGCGGTAGGGGTTGATTTGGGTATACTAACGCGTTTCGTAATGATGAAACGGTTCTCATGCAATTGATCCGCGGTTTGCACAATTTACGCGCAGAACATCGCGGATGCGTTGTCACGGTTGGCGCCTTTGACGGTGTCCACAAGGGTCATCAGTGGGTCATTCAATACCTGAAAGAGCAGGCGCAAAGGTTTCAGTTGCCCAGCACCGTGGTGCTGTTCGAGCCTCTTCCGAAAGAGTACTTTCAGCCACTTGAAGCGCCAGCTCGCATCATGAATTTCAGAGAAAAAGTAGAGGCTCTGGGAGACTGTGGTGTGCAGCGTATTTTGCGAGTCAATTTTAATGCCAGCGTTCAACAAATGACCGCCGACTCTTTTATTCAAACGGTGTTTTACGAGGGTTTAGGTGCTCGTTTTGTCGTGCTAGGAGATGACTTCCGCTTTGGCAACGACCGTACCGGTGATATCGAACTCATGCGCCGAAGGGGGAAGCAGTACGGATTTGAATGTGACTCTACCCCCACGTGTGAATATGAAGATGGCAGAATCAGCAGTACTCGCATTCGAGCCGCGCTGAGCGAAGGCAATTTTACCGAAGCAGAACAATTGTTGGGGCGCCCTTTTTCACTCTCAGGTCACGTAATTTATGGTAAGCAGCTGGGTCGTGAACTGGGTTTTCCAACTGCGAATATCAAGTTGGCTCGATTGCGTGCGCCTGTGAATGGGGTATTCGCGGTTCGAGTCTCCGGTGGCGGGCTCGAGCATGCCGCTGCAATTGCGAACGTGGGGGTGCGCCCAACGGTACATGAGTCAATTACAGCCAATCTTGAGGTTCATCTGATTGATCGCAGCATTGACCTGTATGGTGCTCGCATCAAAGTGACGTTTTTGCATAAAATTCGAGACGAAATAAAATTTAACGATTTGGATCAATTAAGAACCAGAGTGTTGTCCGACATCGACGCGACGCGCAAATGGTTTCATGATAATCCGCAGTAAGAGACCATTATGACTGACTACAAAGCAACCTTAAATTTGCCGCAGACTGGCTTTCCCATGAAAGCGGGATTGGCGCAGCGAGAGCCGGAGCGGCTGCAAGCCTGGCAGTCAGATAAACTGTACGAGCAGATTAGGAAAGCGTCTGAGGGGCGTCCGAAGTTCATCTTGCACGATGGCCCGCCCTATGCCAATGGTCAATTACACCTCGGGCATTCGGTCAATAAAATCCTCAAAGATATTATTGTTAAGTCAAAGCAGTTAGCCGGTTTTGACGCACCTTATGTGCCCGGATGGGATTGTCACGGCTTACCGATTGAACTTAATGTCGAAAAGAAAGTAGGTAAGCCGGGTCACAAAATTACCGCAGCAGAGTTTCGACAAAAGTGTCGTGAGTATGCGACGACTCAAATTAATGATCAGCGCACGGATTTTATCCGCTTGGGCGTGGTTGGTGATTGGGAAAATCCCTACCTGACAATGAATCCGCTGTTCGAAGCAAATATCATTCGAACCTTGGCTAAGATTGTGGATCATGGCCATCTTTTAAAAGGGTATAAGCCGGTTCACTGGTGTTTAGACTGTGCCTCTGCATTGGCTGAAGCTGAGGTTGAGTACGCTGATAAGGAGTCTTCCGCAATTGATGTCGCCTTTGCTGCCAGTGACTCGGCGCGCCTGGCAGGATTATTTGGTGTCACAGAGGGGCCAGTCAGTGCGGTTATTTGGACAACTACCCCATGGACTCTGCCGGCCAACCAGGCCATTTGCTTAAATGCTGAGTTGAATTATGCCTGGGTCAGCACGGAAAAAGGCGCTCTGATCCTCGCCGAGGATTTGGTCGAGAGCTGCATGCAACGCTACGGCATCGAGTCATTCGATATACTGTCGACTCTGCCCGGAAGTACGCTTGAACATTGTGTATTCGAGCATCCGTTTGCGGGCAGAGACGTCTCGATCATTCTCGGGGATCATGTCACTACCGATGCGGGAACAGGCTGCGTTCACACTGCACCCGCCCACGGCCAAGAAGATTATCAAGTCGGATTGAGTTATGGATTGGCGACTGATAACCCAGTGATGAGTAATGGGCTTTTTGCAAGTGACACGGCACTGGTCGGCGGGATGCACGTGACTAAGAGTAACGCTCCGATTATTGAAGCGTTAGCAAACTCCGGCGCGTTACTCGCTAATCGGGTATATCAGCACTCCTATCCTCATTGTTGGCGCCATAAAACACCGATTATTTTCAGAGCGACACCGCAGTGGTTTATCAGCATGTCGCAAGCGGGATTGCTAGAGCAGGCCAAGAAAGCCGCGGATGCCGTGCAGTGGATTCCCGACTGGGGCAAGGCGCGAATTGATTCGATGCTCGAAAATCGCCCGGATTGGTGTGTGTCGCGACAGCGGACGTGGGGTGCTCCAATTGCTCTATTTGTCCACAAAGAAACCGGCGAACTGCATCCTAATACACAGCAGTTGATGGAGGCGGTTGCTCAGAAAGTTGAACAAAGTGGTATTGATGCTTGGTTCGACTTGGATCCCAAGGAGTTATTAGGTGCCGAGGCCAATGACTACGATAAAGTGACTGATACACTGGACGTTTGGTTTGACTCAGGTGTGACTCACGCCTGTGTTCTTCGCCAGCGAGACGAGCTAAGTGCCCCAGCAGATTTGTATTTAGAAGGCTCTGATCAGCACCGAGGATGGTTTCAGTCGAGCCTGTTAACTGGCGTTGGTGCGTTTAATGAAGCCCCTTATCGCTCTGTTTTAACACACGGTTTTACGGTCGATGATCACGGTCGCAAGATGTCTAAGTCCTTAGGGAATATCGTCTCAATTAAGGAGGCAACACAGCAGTGGGGTGCTGATATCCTTCGCTTGTGGGTCGCATCAACCGATTATCGCGGCGAGATCGCTTTCGGTGACGAGATTTTTAATCGAACATCGGATGCCTATCGGCGCATACGCAATACCGCTCGATTTTTGCTATCCAACCTCAACGGATTTAATCCAGCCAGCGACCTTTTGAGCGCATCGGCAATGTTGCCACTAGATCGCTGGATTGTGTTTCGCGCTGGTGAATTACAGCAGCAACTGGCGGATGCCTACACTCAGTATCAATTCCACTTGGTTTATCAAAAAGTGCATCATTTCTGTGCCTCTGAACTTGGTGGCTTTTACCTCGACATTATCAAAGACAGACAATATACCGCGGGTACAGAAAGCATCGCGCGCCGCTCTGCTCAAACGGCAATGTTTCATATTATTCAGGCACTGGTACGTTGGATCGCGCCCATTTTAAGCTTTACCGCCGACGAAATTTGGGAGCATCTGCCAGGTACTCAGAGTCGCTCTGTCTTTCTTGAGACTTGGTATGAGCCGATTGCCACCGTCGAGCCCGATACCGCTCTCGATGATGCCTTTTGGACACAGATGCTGGTCATCCGCAGAGCAGTTAATGGTGCTCTCGAGGCGGCCCGGTCGGATGGTCTGATTAAAGGGAGCCTAGATGCAGAAGTGGTTCTCTATGCATCAGAGACGCTCAGATCTGTGCTTGAGCGATTAGGTGACGAACTCCGTTTTGTACTGATCACATCTGAGGCCAAGGTTCAGCCGATGGTTGACCTACCCGAGCCTCTCTACGCTACCGAGCTGGCAGAATTAAAAGTATGGGTGACTACCTCATCTCACGAGAAGTGTGAGCGCTGCTGGCATCGTAGGGCAGACGTGGGTCCACATGCCGAGCACCCGACGGTTTGCGGACGGTGTATTGATAATATTGAGGGTGATGGGGAGCAGCGGCTTTATGCCTAAAGCAATTCCTCTGACGGCTCTGTTTGCGACGGCTGCAGGCATTGTCATTCTTGACCAGATTACCAAAGGAATGGCGAATGCTTGGCTGATCTACGCACAACCGAATCCACTATTGCCTTGGTTGAATATCACTCTGCATTACAACGAAGGGGCGGCCTTTTCGTTTTTGAGTGATGCAGGTGGGTGGCAGCGCTACTTTTTTTCGGTCGTGGCTGCAGCTGTCAGTCTTGTTATCATTGTGTGGTTGCGGCGCTTGTCTGCCGCAGAAATTGGATTGGCTTGGTCATTGGCGCTAGTGCTTGGTGGTGCGGTAGGCAACTTAATTGACCGAGTTTTTTTGGGGTATGTGGTCGATTTTATCTCAGTGCACTGGGCGGGTTGGTATTTCCCAACGTTTAATGTGGCAGATTCAGCGATTACACTTGGGGCGGTAGGATTAATCTGGGATAGTTTCCGTTCGTCTCCCTCACAACAGTCAATTAACGGCGGTTAAGGTATGACACAACTCACTATTGGGACCAATACGAAAGTGACATTGAACTTTTCTCTTGCGCTCGAAGATGGCACCCCAGTTGATAGCAATTTTGGTCAGCCACCGGCCAGCTTTACCGTTGGGGATGGGAATATTCTCGAGGGGTTTGAGCGTCATCTCATGGGACTTAAAGCGGGCGAAACTCGCGAGTTCCTGGTGCCCCCAGAAGATGGTTTTGGTCAACCTAATCCCAATAATATCCAGACAGTCAAGCGTTCATCATTTGGTGACGATGAGTTGGTAGAGGGGCTGGTCTGTACTTTTGGTGCTGCCGAGGGGGGCGATGTTCCGGGTGTCATTCGGGCAATTGAAGAAGATACAGTGACTGTCGATTTCAATCACCCTTTGGCAGGGCGCAGTATTATCTTCACAGTAGCGATTCACTCGGTCGACCCAGCAGAGGTGCATTAATGCAGGTTAAGCTCGCCAATCCCAGAGGTTTTTGCGCGGGCGTTGATCGCGCGATTGATATCGTTAATCGTGCCATTGATCTGTTTGGAGCGCCCATTTATGTCCGTCATGAGGTCGTTCACAATAAAATTGTAGTCGATACTCTGCGCGGTAGAGGTGCTGTTTTTGTTGAGGAACTCGATGAAGTTCCAACCGGTGCTACCGTTATTTTTTCTGCCCACGGCGTCGCTCAAAGTGTTCGTAAAGAAGCTAAAGAGCGAGGCCTAACTGTGTTTGATGCGACCTGTCCTCTGGTCACTAAAGTGCACTTAGAGGTGTCTTCACACAGCCGTAAGGGCGAGGATTGCATTCTGATTGGACACAGAGGACATCCGGAAGTAGAGGGTACTCTGGGGCAGTACGATACGTCTAATGGCGGCCGAATGTTCCTGATCGAACACGAGGACGAGATTGCCGATCTTGAAGTTAAGGATCCCGAGCGACTGTCTTATGTCACCCAAACGACCTTATCCGTTGATGATACGGCGCGAGTTATCGATGCGCTACGAGAGCGGTTTCCAGCGATTAGCGGCCCCCGTAAAGACGACATCTGCTACGCCACTCAAAATCGTCAAGACGCGGTAAAATCTTTGGCGGCGACGGTCCAATGTGTGTTGGTGGTGGGTTCGCCCAACAGTTCTAACTCCAATCGCTTGCGGGAGCTGGCCGAGAGGATGGGTACGCCGGCTTATCTGATCAATGGACCCGATGATCTCGATGCTCGTTGGTTCGAGAACTGCGAGTCGGTTGGTATTACTGCCGGGGCTTCAGCACCGGAACATTTGGTTGTTGAAGTGGCAGAAGCGCTTCGGCAATGGGGTGGTCAGCCGGCTCAAGAGTTGGAAGGTCAACCCGAAAATGTGACATTTTCACTCCCTAAAGCGCTGCGAATCGACGTGAAGACAGTCGATTAGGACATCACTTTCGCCTAAATCTCGTCGCCAATAATCATCTGATTTTCTCGCTCTCTAGGCTCGGTAATAATCGAGTCGCTGAAGGAGAGAGACGATGGCTGACCGAGGATTCACTTTAATAGAACTGATGCTTTGCATCGCCGTTTTCGCTACCACAGCAGGATTCGCTGCCCCCGCAATGAAGTCGCTCGTGACTTCGATTCAGTTAATGAACTTCACTCGGCATCTTGCACACAGCCTTCACTGGGCCCGAGTTCATGCCTTGACACATTCTGTTCCTGTTGGGGTCTGTCCCAGACGGGCACCTGATGCCGATCAGTGTGGGGGTGGGTACCATCAAGGGTGGCTGATCTTCCAAGATCTCGATGATAATCGTCGTTTGGATGCAGGCGATGTGGTGATCCGTTCCGACCTCGGCGCTGACGCGTTCATACGAGTTTTGAATCGAGCAGGTGATTCGATCGTCACGAGGTCTATTTTTTTTAATGCTAATGGTACCTCTGGGTCCGCCATGACTTTGGCACCATGCCCGGTTGATGCTGATACAGAATATTCTTCTGGGATTGTACTGAACAATATTGGTCGGGTTAGCGTTCGATCAAATTTGAGCGCGTGTCATGACCAGAGTCTCTAGTCATGCACCAGCATTGAAGGCGCATAGAGGTGTGGGGTTGATCGAGGTTTTGGTTGCGCTCTTGCTGATTTCGATCGGCCTGCTTGGACTCGGATCTTTGCAAATCAATGCCAAAAGAGTTGCTCTTGAATCCTTACAAAGGACAAAGGCACTCTATTTTGCGAGTGGCATTTTGTCCACCCTTCGAACGACCCAAGCGAGTCTTCCTTTATATGCAGTGGGTCACGGAGATCAATCCACACCTGATGCTGACCTCCCAGACTGTTTCGCTGAGTCCTGCGATCCGAGCGCCATGGCGACGTATCATTTGGCACGCTGGGGGGCTCTGATCCAGGGGCGAACTGATCAGAATATTGCCGCTGGCGCCGTCCGCATTGTCGACTCATTATTTGATGCTGTGAGTTGCACTAGGGTGATGGGCAGTGATCCCTTGCGGAGTGTGGATGTCACGGTCGTCTGGTCCGGCCTGACCTCTATCGATTACGGGAATTTTGAAGGCTGCAGTGGCACGGATATTCGAACGCCACAACGAGCTGTGCTCAGATCGGTGATGATGAGTGAACTGTTGTGATCAAGTTGAATCACA
>CBFHJC010000083.1:0-8358 GCA_965656045.1 Aequoribacter sp. | reverse complement strand
TCGATACCCAACGCCTTGTGCGTTTAGGGCAATATCGGCTTGTAAGCGATCCACCGCTGTGGCGACCGCTGTCTCGTCTAGGCAAGTAAGCAAGGCCTGTTTGGTGATGTCTTCGATTTTGGCGTGCGGCTCACAAGATGGGGAAATCTCAGCGTATTGCTCGATCTGCCGGATCAACTGCTCAGCGGTTCGCTGATCAAAGGGTATGCGACCGAAGTGAGTGGGATAAATCCAGTCGGGCTGGCTGCTGGCGATGGTCTTGACCGAATCGATGTACCAAGCGGGTTCAAATTGCGTGGGGGTGGTGGCGGGTAGGGCAATCGGCCATTCTCCAGATTGAAGTTCTGAGTAGCAAATACCAAAGGTATCCCCAGTGAACCAGCCCCTGCTGGTTTCGTCCCAAAGGCATAGATGGTGCTTGGCGTGACCCCGCAAATGAACGCATCGCAGATCTCTGTGGCCTAGCGTATAGACTTCATTGTGTTCGAGGGTTCGCACGCGTGCCGCAGGAACGGGTATCAGTTCGCCATATAGCGCATCAAATGCTGAGCCGTAAACGGCACGTGCAGAAGCCTCCAGTTTCTCTGGGTTGATCAAGTGGCGAGCGGCCACGGGGTGGCAACAGAGAGTGGCGGCTGGCAGCAGTTGCATCCAATGTCCCGCTGCGCCGGCATGATCTAGGTGTGCATGCGTCGGTATGATGGCCGTGATCTGTTGCAGGTCAATTCCCATTGATAGGATGCGGTCGCACATCGCTTCAACACTGGGGCCTGTGCCCGTCTCGATAAGCGCGTAGTGCTCATCGTCACCCACCAAATACGCACATGCGATGCCAGCTGCGACGTAATCGGTGTCAATGCAATAAATATTATATTGGTAGCGTTCGATCGACATGGCGCATGCTTTGATTGGGGTGTGCCTCGGATCATAACGCAGTCTCGTCTGCATCGAAACACAGCGAGGACTTAGCCGAGGTGCAAAAAAGTTATGCTCGCAGTAGTGCGACTTCGCAGCCCTGACCTGATCGCAATGTACTGTGTCTTAATGAATCCGTTCAGACTTGTTTTCATCCGTCAGAAAATCACGTTAGGATAAACGCTTAGCCAGTATCCGCTCTTGGGGCGGGGCCTACCAAGAGTAAGGGATCAGAGGGATTAGTGATGGATGTTGTTTCGAGGTGGCATAAGTTAGCAAAAAATCATACGTCCGAGGGCTTGCACGCGCTACTCGCTGATGAGGTGCAATTTCACTCGCCGGTGGTTCATACGCCGCAGATTGGTCGAGCTATTACGCATGCTTATTTATCCGCTGCCTTCGTGGTTTTGTATAACGAGACTTTTCGCTATGTGCGCGAAATCGTAGGCAGCCACAGTGCGATGCTTGAGTTTGAGCTCGAGCTAGATGGGATCCATGTCAATGGTGTCGATATTATGAGCTGGGATGATACGGGCCGAATCGTTGACTTCAAAGTGATGGTCAGACCATTAAAAGCGATCGACGTTGTGCGCAACAATATGGCAAGAGTGCTCGAGGCCATGCAAGAGGCGAACGCATCCTAATCGAGGGGGCCCAGTGAGCTGCCGACAAGCGGCCGCTCACCCAGTGCGCAGCAGCTTAGAGTTGCTCCTCAGCAAACGCGGCAAGTCGTGATCTAACAATACCGCCGATCGTTACGATGCCCGCATGAGCGTAGTGTTTGCTTTTTTCAACCAAGTAGGTCAGCCCCGAGCTGAGCGGCGAGATGTACTTGTTGTCGATCTGCGCGAGGTTACCCAAAACCACAATTTTGGAGTCTGCGCCAACCCTTGAAATAATCGATTTGAGCTGAAATTGCGTCAGGCTCTGCGCTTCATCAATAATAATATAGGCATTATTAAAAGAGCGCCCTCGCATAAAGTTCAGTGATTTAAACTGGATATTGGCTCGCTGTTTTACATAGTCGATGGAGCTGCTCGCAGATTCGTCACCACCGTGCAAAATTTCAAGGTTGTCATCGAAGGCTGCCAGCCAAGGCGCCATTTTTTCTTCTTCGGTTCCGGGTAAAAATCCAATATCTTCCGCCATGGGGGGGGTAGATCGGGCCACAATGAGCTTGCTGTATTTGCCCGCCTCAAGAATCGCGTGTAAACCATATGCCAGCGCCAGAAGCGTTTTACCAGATCCGGCAGGGCCGGTCAGGACTGTCATATCAAGATGCGGATCTGCGAGCAGACTCATCGCGATAGCCTGTTCTAGGTTGCGTGGTTTCAAACCCCAAAATTGTCGATTCATCAGGTGGTGGCGGTCTTCGACTCGCAGGTATAAATAATCGCTGTCAAATCGTGCGACGCAGGCAATGAACTCGTGTTCATCAATAATAAATTGGTGGGGATAGGCATCGGGTAATACATCGCGAGGCACTCGGTACAAAGTGACATCCGCTTCGCGGATGGTTTCCACTTCTGAGATGCCAGACCAAAAATCGCCTTCAACTTTGTGGTAGCCCTTGGCGAGAAGGTCTATGTCATCAAGGACTTTATCGCGGCGATAATCTTCAACATGCGACAGACCGGAGCCCTTTGCTTTGATCCGCATATTGATATCTTTGGTAACCAAACACACCCGCTGCTTGGGTTCATTCGCTTGCAGTGTCAGAGCAACGTTGATGATTCGATTGTCGTTACAGTGCGCCTCGTTCACCGACAGATAGGGCACATCACCTGATTCTGGCAGCGTTTGATCGGGGAAGATCGATAAGGTGCCACAGGGACCCGTTACCGAACTGCCGGGGATCTCAACGCCCGCTTGAAGCTCGCTGGGGCTCGCGCCTTCAACGACTTTCTCGATCAAATTGATTGCGATCCGCGCCTCTCTGCTGACGGTTTTATCGCGTCGATCTTTGATGTCATCGAGTTCTTCAAGCACAGTCATTGGGATGACAACCCTGTGCTCATTAAAGGCCATCAGCGCATTGGGGTCGTGGAGGAGGACATTGGTGTCAAGAACGTAGGTTTTAAGGTCGACTGATTGAAGGTGATTTGATTCGATTCGAAGCGAGGGTTTAGAGGCCATACCGAGTCCTTGTGGGATAAGATATCACTAGAGTGTCTGGCGCGATCCAGGGCGTGTCAAGCTGCCATTTCGCTTTTTACTGAATTCTTGAAAAGCGATCGTTATTCACTGACAGCCTGCCGTTTTTCCGTTATGCTTTTTCTTTTTAAGAAAGACACTCCATGCTAGATCAAGACGCACTGGCCAGCTTAAAAGGCCTAAAGTCGAAGATGGAGGCGGAAAAAGAGCGAGCTGACGCGACCATCAAAGGTACCCAGTCTCGCTATGGGTTTGCTGTACTCGACGACGGACGTGAAATTTTTGTCACGCCCGACGAAATGCTCAAAGTGCTGCCGGAAGACCGCGTTAAAGTGTGCGTTCATCCGGGTCGTGAAGGCAAACTGATCGCCGATATCGAACGACTGATTGAATCGCCTTTAGGTGAATTTGCCGGGGTTTGTGTAACCAAGGGCAAGGCATTTTTCGTGCAACCTGATTATGGGGTTTTAACGCGCTGGCTGTTCGTTCCGCCACACGCTCGCAATGGCGCCAAGGCAGGTGATTATGTGCGCTGTGCTATTTTGCGCCACCCTATCAAAGACGGTAAACCTCAAGCCAAAATTTTGAGTGTTTTAGGAAATACCAAAACTCCTGGCCTTGAAAATCAGTACGCACTTACGCGGGCATCGATACCGCAGCAGTGGCCCGCTACTATTTTGAAACAGATTGAGCCCTTAGTCGCTCTACCCTACGATGAATCATTACGAGTCGACCTGACGGCGCTTGGATTTGTATCAATCGATGCCGCTAAAACCCAAGATATTGACGACGCCTTGTATGCTGAAACCAGTCCCGATGGCTGGACCTTGTACGTTGCCATTGCGGATCCATCAGATGCCATAGCAGCAGGTTCTGAATTAGATCAAGCGGTGGCACAAAGAGCCACTACGGTTTACTTGCATGGCGATGTCGTACCCATGCTGCCCGAGGCCTTATCGCAGGGTCGTTATGCTTTGGCAGAGGGTGTAACGCGCCCCGCCTTGGTATTAAAAGCAGAAATCAGTAATGCCGGCATAATTAAGAGTTTCGAGTTTATCGAGGCACTCATTCAGTCGCATGGCAAACTAAGTTACTACGCGGTTGAGCGTTATCTGGAAGGCAATAATGAGGATCCAGCGATCCACGCCTCTGCTGTCGAAGCACTGTATCAACTGTTCCGAGTACTCAGGCAACACCGGTCTGAGCACGAGTTGGTGATGGAGGATCGGCAGGAATTTCGCTGGATTTTGGACGACAGCAAGCAAATTGAGAGTATAGAGCCGAGCGAAAAGCTGCTCTCTCAGAAGCTGGTTGAAGAGTGTATGGTGGTGGCGAATCGCTGTGCTGCGGAATTTATGAAGCAGCATCAATGCCTTGGTCCCTTTATTACTCATGAGGGGTTTCGCGATGATCGTCAGGCTGAAGCGGAAGAGTTTTTTCAGCGTTTTGCGCCCGAGTTGGTAGGAACCGATCTAACCACGGTTGAGGGTTTTCGGGCGGTGATATCGACTCTGTCTGGTTCAATCCATGAGCTGCCTCTGCGGGCGATGATTAATCGTTTGTTAACCCGGGCAAGCTTGACGATCGAGCCTGGTGCACACATGGGAATGGCAATCAAAGCTTACACCAATTTCACATCGCCATTACGGAAGTATGCGGATTTACTCGTGCATCGGCAGATAAAAGCGGTGCTCCGCGGCGAGCCCTTGCCCACCCAGAGCCAGGCCGACCTCGATGCCGTCAGTGATCGCTTGATGCGGGCGCGCGAGGTCAGTCAGTATGCTGAACGCTGGCTCGCTGCCAACTATCTCCATAAGCTCACAGGGTTTAAGCAAGAGACTTTACTGGAAGGCGTAGTCGCGCACATTAGCAGTAGTGGCTTCAATGTGCGCTTGGATGACAATGGCCTCGAGGGCTTTGTTGATCTTCGCAAGGATCCAGAAAAGTTCAGTTTTGACAAGTGGACGGTCAGCTTGACGTCTACGACGCGTCGATTTGCACTAGCTCAGCGCGTGACGGTATGGTGTTCGGGCTTTGATCCGAAAACGCGCTTGATTCATTTCGAGCTCGCTGAAGGCTGCGGTCACAAAGACAAAGCTTAACCAGTCACGGCGCACATGGCTTACGCCAAGATGGTGTTGATGGTGAGTCGGTCTCAGCGCTCTAACAGCGGTGTTGCTGAGTAGCGATACTGCGTGGGCGGCACGCCAATGGTGCGTTTGAAAAGCCTCGAAAAATAAAGTGGATCACGGTAGCCAAGCTCTGCTGCAATCGCTTTAATGCTCAGCGGTGTTGAATCGAGTAGCTCGCAGGCGTATTCCATCTTCATATTCAAAAAGTGTTGAATAGGCGCGTAGCCAGTCAACGATTTGTAGCGTGCAGAAAAATGGTACTTGGAAAGGTAGGCGGCTTGGGCTAAATCGGCCAGGCTGATATGGCTGTGTAAATGCTCTCGCATCAGCGTTTGGGTTGCCGTCAAATCGAGACCTTTGTGCCGCCGTGCTTGCCGTTTGTCTTGGCCCAGTTCGACCAATAGTAGCTTGAGCCGATTTGAGACTGTTAAAAATGTCGCGGTGTCGTACCCCGTTTTGGTGACTTCGAGCAGACTTTGGAATGCGGTCCGAAAATGGGGATGAGTGCCAACCGAGAAAACACAGTAGCCCGTTTCGGGTGCCGCCAAGTAGTCGGTGTAATCGGCGGCTTGCTGACCTAAGAAATGAATCCAATAAATACTCCATGGATCCCGCTCGTTGGAACGATAACTGTGCGCCACCGATTGGGGTAGCAAGATGACATCACCGGCCCCGATCGCATGACTGTTAGCGCCTACAGTCAGTTTGCCTCTGCCGTCACTGCAGAAAATAAGGAGATAATCGTCGTGATCTGTCCGCTTCATACGATGCCCTTGTGCGTTGGGATAGAACCCCAATGCAGTAGGGTATAACTCACGGCTCAGGACGTGGTGTTGAAGTCGCTCGACCATAAAGGTGGGGGTGACAATTCGCGAGCCGAGCGGCGGCAGTGGCCATTGTGATGGGGTACTCATCGGCGTAGATTAGTCAAAACCCGCAATATAGTCTATATAGTTAACAACATGCGGAATATCCTACGCCGAGTTCGCGTGGTAGCTTAATACATCTAACCGCACCAATAGAGGCTCCTATGAAGCGTGTCCCACTGTTCATTAATGGCGAATTTGTTCAGAGTAATGCTGAGCAAACACAACCTGTATTTAATCCAGCGAATCAGCAGATAATCGCCCAAGTGCCGATGGCCACGGCGACCGAGGTCGATTTGGCCGTTGCGAGTGCCAAGGCCGCTTTCGAAACATGGCGCTTGGTCCCCATTGCTGAGCGTGCACGGGTGATGATGCGCTATCAGGCCCTGTTGAAAGAGCATCACGATGAACTGGCTGAGATTTTGTCGCAAGACACGGGCAAGACATTTGAGGATGCGAAAGGAGATGTCTGGCGGGGTATCGAGGTAGTAGAGCAAGCTGCCAATGTGCCCTCAAATATGATGGGGGAGACCCTATCTAACGTTGCTGGTGGAATTGACACCTACAGCTATATTCAACCGCTCGGTGTTGTCGCAGGTATTACGCCCTTTAATTTTCCAGCCATGATCCCACTGTGGATGTACCCACTGGCTATTGCTTGTGGTAACACTTTTGTCCTGAAACCCTCAGAGCAGGTGCCACTCACACCGGTGCGATTGATAGAACTGTTCATTGAAGCGGGGGCGCCGAAAGGGGTCCTTAATATGGTTCATGGTGGCGCGGAACAAGTGAATCAATTGTTGGTTCACCCCGATATTCAAGCGGTTTCATTCGTGGGCTCATCTCGAGTCGGTGATCATATTTATAAAACCGCGAGTGCAGCCGGTAAGCGAGCACAGTGCATGATGGGCGCGAAAAATCACATGGTAATCATGCCTGATGCCGATAAGAATAGTACCTTGAACGCTCTGGTAGGGGCCTCTGTGGGTGCTGCTGGACAGCGCTGCATGGCGATTTCTGTGGCGGTGTTTGTTGGCGATGCTTACGATTGGCTTGATGAGCTGAAAGAGAGAATGAGTGTGGCTCGTCCGGGCGTTTGGGATGATGCGGGTGCAAGCTACGGACCGATTATCTCGCGAACCGCACATCAACGAGTCATTGATCTTATCGGCCAGGGTATCGAGCAGGGTGCTCGATGTTTACTCGATGGCCGCAATGTGAGCGTGCCCGGCTATCCTGATGGCAACTGGGTTGGTCCGACTCTGTTTGCCGATGTCACGACCGACATGGCCATCTATCAACAAGAAATATTCGGCCCTGTTTTGTGTTGTCTACAAGTGGCTACACTCGATGAGGCTATTGCCCTCATTAATCGTTGCGAGTTGGGTAATGGAACCTCGCTATTCACTCAGAGTGGTGGTGCGGCAAGACACTATCAAACCGAAATTAAAGTTGGCCAAGTGGGGATTAACATTCCCATTCCGGTGCCTTTGCCGTTCTTTTCCTTTACCGGCTGGCGAGGGTCGTTCCGCGGTGACTTGCATGCTTACGGAAAGCAGGCGGTACGGTTTTATACAGAGACTAAGACGATCACGGCAAAGTGGACTCATCAGGAGCCGGCAGGCTCAGGTACCCAGCCAAATATGAGCATTAACTTGCGTTGAGGCAGCGACTATGGATTTTTCGTTAAGTGACGAGCAACAGGCTTATGTCGACAGTGCGCGCACCTTCGCGCGAGCAGAGCTGGCACCTTTTGCAGCTCGGTGGGATGCCGAGTCTTACTTTCCCATTCAGACTCTTGCAAAAGCGGGTGAGCTGGGCTTCATGGGCTTGTACACCCCCGAGGCTGCTGGTGGCCTGGGGATGTCACGACTTGATGCGAGTCTTATTGTGGAGGAGCTTGCGCGGGGGTGCACAACGACGGCCGCATTTCTGACGATTCACAATATGGCGACAAGTATGATCGGTACCTACGGCAGCCCTGCACTCATTGAGCAATTCTGTCCCGAACTTGTCACCGGTGTGCGCTTGGCATCTTATTGTTTGACCGAGCCGGGCGCTGGATCCGATGCAGCTTCGCTGCGAAGTACCGCAACGTTAGAGGGCGATCACTACCTTGTGAACGGTTCTAAAGTATTTATTTCAGGCGCGGGCGAGACGGCAGTGCTGGTCGCTATGCTGCGAACCGGTGGCCCCGGTGCCAAAGGGATCAGTGCCTTTGTGATCCCGGCGGATTCTGAGGGCATAAGCTACGGCAAAAAAGAAGATAAAATGGGCTGGAACGCGCAACC
>CBFHJC010000082.1:0-8385 GCA_965656045.1 Aequoribacter sp. | reverse complement strand
CTCCGCAGATAACACCGAGTTTAGATACATTATCGAAAAACCGAACACGCTCTCTGAGTCTTTCTAGCGACTGCTAGTCAAGAGCGTGCGCGCCTCGAGGGTGACTCACATAAATGCCTCAAGGCTTTAAGCTAACCCTTATGAGGCAACCGATGAACCGGATGCACCGCCACTTCCCTCTGATACTCCTTACGCTTGCAGCCGGCGCTATATACCCGGTGGTGTATCTCCGCCAAAGTTTCGAGGGACCCATCCTCGAGCACTACGCTCTGAGTCTCGCTCAGCTGAATGAACTGTATTCGTTACTCGGGGTTATTTTTATTGCCTCGTACTTACCCAGCGGATGGCTTGCAGATCGTTATAGTGTCAAGCACCTCATCGTGACATCACTCTTTGCCACAGGTGTTCTGAGCATTGCGTTTATGTTTGCTTCGCACCAGTGGCAGTTGACCCTGATCTATGCCGCGTGGGGCGTCAGTACAGGTCTTACCTTCTGGTCCGCGCTCATCAAATCCGTGGGACTGCTCGCACCCAAGCAGCAAGAGGGGCGCTATTATGCGTTCCTTGAAGGCGGACGAGGATTAGTTGAAGCCTTGCTAGCAACCTTGGCATTAGGTCTGTTTGCGCTGGCATCACACTATACGGGCCTGACCAAAATGGCACCCTTGCAGACAGTGATAGGATTGTATGCCAGTGCTCTGCTGCTAATGACGCTGGTCACTGCATACTATTTACCCTCCGATGCCAAGCCCGAGTATCTGCAGCGCACATCGACAACCGGTCTTCTGAGTGCGCTCGGCATACTCGCTCGGAACCGGGCGCTGTGGCTCGCGACCTTTTGTGTATTGACTGGTTACCAATTTTTGTGGGCAACCTATTCTTTCGCTGGCTTCTTACAAAGTGAGTGGTCACTTACAGCAACAACCGCCGCAAGCATAGCGCTTGCAAAACTCTGGACTCGTCCACTTGGTGCATTTGGTGCGGGCTGGCTCGCGCGTAGCACACCGGCGCTGGCTTCAGTACTGTCCTATTTAATGGTTTTAGCGGCTATTTTACTGGTCGTTTTTGCGTTATTTCCAAAATCTGCCACACCACTTACATTGGCGTTTTTAGCAATGTCTATCGGATTGCTCGCCTATGGCGTGCGCGGTATTTATTGGGCCACGCTATCAACCTGCGATATTGAAGACGCTCACAAAGGGCTTGCTATCGGTTGTGTCTCGCTCATTGCCTTCACCCCCGACATTTACTTGCCTATTTTGAATACGACTTTACTTGAGATGTGGCCAGGGCGAGCCGGTCACGCGGCCTATTTTGGCTTCATTGCCGGTGCTGGCCTGATCGGAGGTGCTGCAGCGCGGCGTCTAGCCTGAGCTCGACTACCTAAAGCGCTCTGTCGGGACACTCAGCTGATACCGACCGCTTTAGGCAGTGAGGTACGGTGCGTTACGGTAAGGTAAGACGTCACAGGGTAAGGCACAGCACAGCACAGCACAGCACAGCACAGCACAGCACAGCACAGCACAGCACAGCACAGCACAGCACAGCATTCAGTCTAAACCTATCGGCGGTCAAGCAAGCTGGCTACCACTCGCTTTTGTGACACTTCGATGAACTTTGCTTGAACAGACTGAAATTTTCTATATGCGGTATTTACGCAAGCCTCAATGTGATTCACACTTCTCGAAACAATAAGACGGTCTGACCAACGTGCCCTACTCTCAAGTCGATCCGCAATTCGAATTTTATCTCAGAGATAACCCCGGCTTATCCTATGCCGACGACAGCAGCCCCTGGCTCACTCGACGCGTCACACGTACATTCGAAAAGTGGCTCGGCCGTGAACGCCTAGAGGCCCATTACCACGCGCTCAAAAACAACCACACGAGCTCACAAGATTTCTTCAGACAAGCACTCGAGATCAGCGGCGTCGATCTTGAATGTGACATGAGCCCGCTGTCAAAAATCCCGCAAAATCATCCTGTGATCTTCATTGCAAATCATCCCTTCGGTGTTATCGATGGTCTGATTCTGTGCAATATCGCACTGCGGTTGAACGATAATTTTCGGGTCGTGATCAACTCATTGCTTTGCCAAGATCGCGACCTCGCGAGCCATTTTTTACCCATTGATTTTTCGGGCAGTAAAGAAGCAAGCCGGCGTAACATTAGAGCGAAACAACTGGCCAACGAGGCCCTGAGTGCGGGCATCCCCCTGATCCTATTCCCATCTGGCATGGTCTCGACAGCCAATCGTTTTGGCTTTGGGAAGGTGCACGATGCGCCGTGGACCACCTTTGTTGCCAAACTCGTTGGCACGCAGAAACCGGTGGTGGTGCCGGTCTTTTTCCATGGCCGCAACAGCCGTCCGTTTCATATTGCGTCTCACATTGCCGAGCCGCTACGAATGGCCATGTTACTCCGGGAATCGCTACAAAGATTTAACACACGTATAAAGCTGACGATTGGTGACCCTATTTTGCCAGCTGACTATGAGCATATTGCGAGCCGCCAAAAACTGACTGAGCACCTTTATGGACAAGTGCAGGCACTCGCGAGACCGGCCAGTGATCACGCTTGCCACTGATCACGCATACCAATTAACAGGCGAGCCGCCAATCACTCTTGCTAAACACTACCCTTGCCACTTGAGGCAAGGGTCTAGCGCAAACTACTTGTAGTTGCGACCGCGCGTAGCACCAATCCGAAGACGCAATGCGTTCAACTTAATGAAACCCTCAGCGTCTTTTTGGTTGTAGGCGCCGGCATCATCTTCAAACGTCGCAATATGCGCATCAAACAGGCTATCGTCAGACTGGCGGCCCGCGACAATCGCATTACCTTTGTACAGCTTCATTCTCACAGTGCCATTAACGTAGCGCTGAGACTCATCGATTGCTCGCTGTAGCATTAAACGTTCTGGAGACCACCAATACCCGTTGTAGATTAACTTGGCATAACGCGGCATCAGCTCGTCTTTCAAGTGTGCAGATTCCCGATCCAAGGTCAGTGATTCAATCGCTCGGTGTGCCTTCAACATGATTGTGCCACCGGGTGTCTCGTAGCAGCCTCGCGACTTCATGCCGACATAACGATTCTCTACAAGATCCGCTCGACCGATACCATGAGCACCTCCGAGCTGGTTCAAAGTCGCCAGCACAGTTGCAGGACTCATTTCTGTGTCATTGATAGCGACGATATCGCCACCACGATAGGTTAAATTTAAATAAAGAGGCTGATCTGGGGCTGCTTCCGGGCTCACCGACCATCGCCACATGGACTCTTCGGCCTCGACCCAGGGATCTTCCAGCTGACCGCCCTCATAGGAGATGTGCAACAAATTGGCGTCCATCGAGTATGGCGATTTTTTCTTGTTGCCGGCAAAATCAACGGGAATTGCACGCTCTTCACAATATGCCATAAGCGCTTCGCGCGAGTTCAGATCCCAATCACGCCATGGCGCAATCACGTGGATCCCGGGCTTCAATGCATACGCTCCGAGCTCGAATCGCACCTGATCGTTGCCTTTACCCGTAGCACCGTGACTGATCGCATCAGCATTCGTCTCGGTAGCGATCTCTACCAGTCGCTTTGCGATCAGAGGGCGCGCAATAGATGTGCCCAAAAGATATTCACCCTCGTATACCGTGTTCGCTCTGAACATTGGGAATACGAAGTCACGCACAAATTCTTCACGCAGATCTTCGATATAAATTTCATTCACGCCCAAGGCTTTGGCCTTCGCGCGAGCGGGCTCAACCTCTTCGCCCTGCCCTATGTCTGCGGTAAACGTAACCACCTCGCAGCCATAGGTATCTTGCAACCAGCGCACAATCACCGAGGTATCGAGACCACCGGAATAAGCAAGTACCACTTTATTAATATCGCTCATATTCTTTCCTAAGACGCTTGACTGAGAGGGGGCGTAGTTTACTCTTGCGCGAAATCAATTCCCAGTCTTGGTTTGCGCCCCGTCACGTTTAGGGTAGCATCGTAATCTGTTAACAGGAGTATGTTTGTGCAATCGCTTACGCTCATTCGACCAGACGACTGGCATGTTCATTTGCGCGACAATGACGCGCTCGGACGCACCGTTAAAGATATGGCCCGAGTAATGGGCCGGGCGATTGTCATGCCCAACCTGACACCGCCGATTACGACGGTAGCGATGGCCGAATCGTATCATCAGCGCATTCTTAGTCACATGCCTGTGGAGCGAGCTTTCGCGCCTCTCATGGTCCTCTATTTAACGGATCAAACCAGTGCGGCAGATATTCGAGCCGCCAAAGCGTCACAGTGCGTTTATGCGGCCAAACTTTATCCTGCAGGCGCCACTACCAACAGTGATGCGGGTGTGGGTGATCTAAGCGGACTGTATCCAGTCCTTGAAGTAATGCAAGAGGTCGATCTACCACTCCTCGTGCACGGTGAAGTCACAGAACATCACGTCGATATTTTTGATCGCGAAGCTCAGTTCATAGAACACCATTTAGGGCCCATCGTAGAACGATTTCCCGCACTGAGAATCGTCTTCGAACATATCACCACCGAACAGGCAGCTCAATTTGTCGAGCAGAGCGGACCTTTAATCGCCGCGACAATCACTGCCCACCACCTACTTCTTAACCGCAACGATATGCTGGTTGGAGGTATTCGTCCGCATCATTTCTGCCTACCCATCTTAAAACGTCGGCACCACCAAGAAGCACTCGTTAAAGCCGCGACCTCGGGCAATCCAAGTTTCTTCTTAGGCACAGATTCGGCGCCTCATACCAAAGATTCGAAAGAGTCGGCCTGTGGTTGCGCGGGAGTTTATACAGCCAATGCAGCGATCGAACTCTACGCCGAAGTGTTCGAGCAGGCCAATGCCCTAGACCGCCTCGAGAATTTTGCCTCGATCTTTGGTCCAGAGTTCTATCGCTTACCCATTAATACCGAAACCATCACCCTGATTAAACAACCACAACAGGTGCCTGATTATCTAACTATGGCGTCTGACCAACTTGTCCCGCTCAGAGCTGGCGGTACTATCGCTTGGTCGGTCGCCGAGAACATCTCGTGACTCAGGCCGAATCGACAACCGAGATCAAAGAGCGATTCCGGGGATTTTTACCGGTTATTATCGATGTTGAGACCGGTGGCTTTAATTCGGCGACCGATGCCCTACTAGAGATTGCGGCAACCATTATTAAAATGGAGCCCGATGGCGAGCTCTACGTTGATGAGACCATACATTGCAACGTAATCCCCTTTGAGGGGGCCAACATCGAACCGTCTGCCCTCGAATTTACCGGGATCGATCCCTACCACCCCTTCCGAGACGCAATATCAGAGGCCGAAGCACTCGAGCGTATTTTTAAAAGCGTGCGTCGCGAGATAAAAAGTACGCAGTGCACGCGCGCCATTCTAGTGGGCCACAATGCACATTTTGACGCGGGTTTCATCAATGCGGTAGTGGCAAGGACGGGTATCAAGCGCAACCCGTTTCATCCGTTTTCACACTTTGATACCGCGACACTGGCAGGACTAGCATACGGACAAACAGTGTTGGCCAAAGCCTGTCTGCAGGCGGGTATAGAATTTGACAATAAAGAGGCGCACTCTGCGGCTTATGATGCTGAACGCACCGCCCAGCTTTTTTGTACAATTGTGAACGTGTGGCGTCAATGTGGCGGTTTTGACGCCACTCTGTAAACCTCAATCGCCAGAAAGCTCGGTCAAGACTTGATCGAGTGTCGACATCAAATGCTCTATCGAAGTGGGTGACAGTAGCTCGAGCTTGAGACTCTCTTCCAGTGGCAGTAGCTGCAATAAATGATAGCCCACCTGCCAAGCATCTTGATAATCCACTTGAAGCTGCAAGCTCTCGACGTGCGGATGCGTTTCTAAAGAGGCCAACACCTCGGCTAAGCCATCCCACACTGACTGCATCGGCACTGATTCGAGCGCAGGCTCAAATTCCGCCTCGCAAACCACCAATCCATCTTCAGCGACCGACAAAGAACTCGCCAGAAACGTCTGCTGACCTTGAATGGTGACCCCTAACAAACCATTCGACAGTTGATCCCAATCGACAATTGCCGCGACGGTACCACGAGGCGCCACAATGGGTGGGCTCTTGCGTCCATCACGCATCAATTCACTGCCCTTTTGAAGCTGAATCAGACCAAAGGTCGTCGACTCACGGAGGCACTGCTTAATCAAATTCAAATAGCGCTGTTCAAAAATTTGCAGCGACATTTTGCCGTGCGGCACCAAGATCGTCGGTAAGGGGAAGAGTGGGTAATGAGACTGAACCATTAGTGAACATCCGGCGCAGAGGCCGCGTTAAGCCAGGTTAACAACTGAAAAGCCTCTTCTTTTGATTGACCGCAGAACTCTGGCTCTGCCTGAAACTGAATACACCAACTGGGACGTCTTGGATCACCAAAAAGCCCACAGCGATCTGAATCAGTTAAATGAACACAGCGCTCACCCGCTTTTTTACCCTCAGGCATGCCGAAGAACGGCTGCACAATGTGAGGGACAACACAACACGCGGCGCAGGCCTCACGACACTGCATCAGACGCCTCGGGGCCGAGCGGCTTCAGTAATACGATCGACCTTGGTAGCACCAACAGCGCGCCCAAAACCGCAGCCACCATCGCTGCTACCGTGAGTGCGCCAAAATAAATACTGGGCTTAAAGTTCGAGAGCATCAACATCGAAAAACCAATGACCACGGTCAGCGTCGTATAGTACATGGCTCTCCCAATACTGCCATGACAGCGATGCATGGCCGCCGTGTAATTGCGGTCAACAGCGAACTCGCGCAGGAATCGATGCACATAATGAATACAATTATCGACCCCAATACCGACCACGATTGCCGCGATCGTGATCGTCATGATGTCGAGGGGTATCCCCGCAAGACCCATGATACCGAGCACCAAACCTGCGGCAAGAATGTTGGGGGCCAGGGCCAACAAGGCCAAATTAAGGGATCGAAACAGAGCGTAAAACATCACTAAAATCGCACCAAATACGGCACCCAAAGTCATAATCTGCGACGCAAATAAGCTTTGTAGAACGTTGTTGTACAGCACTAATAGACCCGACAACGTCGTTCGCTCAGGCGTTATCGCCAGTTGCTGCTCCAGGTCGGCAGCGACACTACGAATAAACTCGTCGCGCCGCAGGGTTTCGCTCGTCTCTTTCACGCGCAAGCTGATTCGGGCCTCATCGCGTGTCAAATCCACGTAGGGATGCTGCAGTAAATCGGCGATCTCGCTCGGTAAACTTCGCTGGACTAGAGCCAGCTCGACACTCCCTAAACGCTCGCCCATTAAGCCTTCGACTGTCTGAAACAAGGTATCTAGTGACAACACTTTACCCACTTCATTTCTGCTCTCTAGATAGGCGTGAATAGCTGCGATTTCGCGGCGCCCCTCGACGCTAAACCAATAGCTTGGGGTGAAACTGTCTGCCGCCGGCTGATCAGCGTCTTCCACCGCACCCGAAAAAGAGTCTTGGTCAAACGCGAACTCATCAAAATCGTCGGGGCTCGCGGCTGGCTCGCTGGGAGCTGACTCCGCAAACGGGTCGTCGTCTGTGAAAAAATCATCGGCGTTGTCGGCACCACCTATCTGCTGCTCTGAAGAAGCCGAGCCAAACAGAGTGCCGAAACCGGCATCTTCTGCGGGTGCGCGAACAGTGATATCCAAACCAATAGTACCGCCCAACTGGGCGTCTAGTAACTCCATGCCCTGGTAGATCTCGGTACTCTGTTTGAAGTAGTCGATAAAACGATTCTCAACCTTTAACTGGCTAATACCAACGCCCACCAGGGCAATCAAAACAACCGTTACGCTGACGATCGTACCACCTCGCTCATCAACCCAACGCGCGAAATGACGCGTGAAAGGCTGTTCATCGGCGGCGTGGATGACCGGTTTTCCGGCAGGCCACAGACGCATCAAACTCGGCACTAAGGTGAACGCAAATAGCAGTGCGAGGACAATACCGACCGACATCATGGCACCAAAATCAATGACCGGTTGTATTCTTGACACCAGTAGCGACAGGAACGCCACAATGGTGGTTAGGCCGGTGTAAATACAAGGCACCGCCATAGCTGCCATCGTCGCCTCAATTCGATCCACTTCAGCAAGCTCTGGCCACCGTCGATGAATCTCTCGGTATCGCACCACCAAATGGATCGCAATAGATAAGGCGACCACCAGCAGAACTGCAACGAAATTAGACGATATGACCGTCATTCGCCAATCTAGTGCCGCTAAAATCCC
Source organism: Aequoribacter sp. (assembly GCA_965656045.1). Lineage (GTDB taxonomy): Bacteria > Pseudomonadota > Gammaproteobacteria > Pseudomonadales > Halieaceae > Aequoribacter. The sequence continues at coordinate 100 of CBFHJC010000082.1, read as the reverse complement.
CAGCGTTACCGTGACTGTCACAATACAGGTGGTCAAGGGGATCACGACCCAGCGGACGCGCCTAAATATCGCACCGAGCACCACCACCATGACACCGAGA
>CBFHJC010000081.1:0-8475 GCA_965656045.1 Aequoribacter sp. | reverse complement strand
CCCAGATGCCACAGGCGACAACATCCGCAACAGTAAACACAACCAGCCTCAAACCACTCATTCCCACTAGAGTAGGTATGACGCTTCGAACAGCGGGTACTAGGCGACCCGCTACGACAGCAAACGCTCCAAACCGAGAGATCAAAGCTTCTGCTTTTTCAACTTGCGCCCGGCGTTTGCTAAAAAGGCGGCTATTTTCAAGCCGTGGGCCGAGCCATCGTCCCAGAAAATATCCCGTATGGTCCGCCAGAATTGCACCGGTGAAAGCAGCAGCCATGATGTGTGTAGGAAGCAATAGGCCATTGGCGTAAACGGCGGTCGATACGGTTAAAAGCAGTATGCCTGAAACAAATAACCCAACACCTGGGCAGGCCTCAAGGAACGCAATCGCGGCAATCACTAAGGCGATCCAAAGTGGTTGAAGCTCGACGAGACTGGCGACAGAACTTTCGATCAATTGTTTATCTCCAGGATGTTACCCAGTGATGCAGGCCCTTAGGCGTCTGCTACCGACTTGGCTTTCTTCTTGGCAACGAGCGTTGCTCCGAGCCAACCGATCGCTCCGAAGTAGAGAATGCTAAGAACGACGCCTTTCGCAATATCGATAATGGATACATCGGCAAGCAATGGAATAGTACCCACCGTCAGGAAGAGCATAGCGGCAAGATTGTTGAAAATGTGGAGTTTGCCGAGTATCTGAAAGTACACCAGAACACAAATGACGCAAAGAAACAAAGGCAGTGTCAACGTGGGTAAGCCTACTAAGGGACCCAAGTCATGGGACAAAAAGACCAAGATCAAGCCAAACAGAGACCCGACAGCGGCATGTGGGAATTCGCTCATGTCGAGTTTATGGATGCCGCCCCAATAAAGTAGGAATAGAAACCCCGCCCAGATCTCTGTCACGCCGAATAGGACAACGAGCCCGACAAAGCCGAGTAATACCGCGATGACGCCGATCAAAACGCCGAGGGCCATGAGTGGCGTTAAAGCAGGATCTTGGGTTTGGTTCATTAGGTTATCTCTCTTGTTATTGAGTTAGGGCGTCTGTTTTCGATGAGTTCAAGCAAGACGCATCACATTCAGAGTCGCGCATTAAATCATAAGCATTCACAAGCGCGCCGCTGACCCAGCTATGGCGATCTACGACATCGCCACTCGGGTTGGGCGCTTACCCCCATGGCCATAGAGGTTTGCCGTTAAACTCGAGATGGCATGTACCAGAATAATGGGCTCTATCTTTTGTTTGCCTGTCCAAACAATGTTTGGGAAACGCTCCAAAATACGTTCGTAGGCCATGCTGAGTTGCATCTGCGCGATTCGATTGCCCAGGCAGCGATGCACACCCAATCCAAAGGCCATATGTTTTTCGATGTTATCGCGCATGAGGTTAAATGTATCCGGATCTGTGAACACGCTTGGGTCACGATTCGCTGCGCCGTACCACATGATGACTTTTTCGTCGCGCGCAATCCGCTGGCCATTCAACTCGGTATCTTCCAGCGCTGTCCGACGCATGTGCATCACCGGTGATGTCATACGGAGTGATTCATGCGACATACGATCAATCAAGCTGCGATCATTGATCACCATTTGGCGTTGATCTTCAAACTCGGTTAGCAGTCGAATCGTTCCCGACAGCGAGTTCCGAGTGGTATCGTTTCCGGCGAAGATAATCAGCAGCCACGAGCCGTCTAAGTAGCTTTGCGATAATGGTTTTTGATCGAGTGACGCGTTTGCGATTACGGTCAGTAAATCCGCTCGCGGATTTGCGATGCGGTCTGCCATAACGCGCTCGCCGTAGTCGAACATCTCTGCCAGCATTTTTTTGAATCGAAAAACGAACATCGGCTCAGCCATAAACATTCGCATCGGATGTGTTAGAAACTGCGGTGCGAGTTCTAGGTAATGCATCCATTTGGCAATGTTTGGTCGATCTTTTTCATCAACGCCCAGCATCTCGCAAAGTGTGAACAGAGGCAGCTGAGTTGAAAACATCTTGGCAAAGTCGACGACGGGTCCAGCTTTTTCCATATCGTCGAGTAGCTCATCGATTTTTTTACCGACGCGCTCTTTTAAGGTCTCGACATACTGGGGCAAAAAGAAGGGCATCTGTTGGGCTCGTAATTCTCGGTGCACATCGCCATCTAGGTTGATCAATGAGTTAAAAGCCGCGTGCATTAAGCGTTCAGCTTTGCCTCGTTTGGTCATCACCGCCATATTCATGCTGCCGCGCTGCGAAGAGAACAGCTGTGGATTTTGCTCGACGTGTTTGACATCGTCATATCGGGATACAGACCAAAACCCCGAAGTTTTTTGCAGACCTGGAGACCACATGACGGGCGATTCTTCGCGCATTTTTTGGTAAAAAGCGAATGGGTGGCCGCCAGTCCATGAATTTGTCGAGCCGAGTTGGAAACCCTCTAATCGAGGATAGATTTCCTCGAAGACCGGATTGATCGCACCGGTATCGACCAGTATATCGTCGCTGACTGGTGGGTAATGGTTTGCTGCGGTCTGCTGATTCATGGTTTTTCCCTATCCATCTTTCATTGGGTGATTATAACGGCCCCAAGATAATCAGTTGTAGTGCTGCGTCGCTTGAGCTCCTGTTATCGATCAAGATAATACGCCACTGAGTCAGTTTATGCTTGTTCAATCAACGCGTGATGATGCACCAATGACGAGTGTTGGTACATTGGCCGTGTGCGACTTAATAGTGAATACTGCTGTGCCGGTTTTACGGCCTTTTCGGATATCAGAGACACTGACGCCTTGCGTTAGGAGTCTCTGGTGCGCAGCAGCGATGTCACTTGTGCGCCAGGTGATCCCAAAAAAGTGATCTTCGTGGACTCGAGTATGTGATTCCAGAGGGTGATAGACCTCTACTACGGCATCACCGCATCGAAAGAAAAGTAGGCGTGAGTTCCAATCGCTATTGGTGCGATCGAGCCGCAAATCTAACCCTAACTGGCACCCCAAAAGAAATCCCGTATGTTCTGGGTAATCAGTTTGGATCACGATGTGATCAAGCCCCGTAATTCTGTCCACCTGCTCATTATTTGACACTACGGCACCTGAGATCGCGGCGCCCGAGATTGCTAAGTTGAGCGATCGAGTGTTGACTGGATTTAAGCTCTGAGTTTGACCGAGTGAATCATCTGGATCGAGCAAGCCTAAGCGCGTCAGGAATTGACTTGTTGCGCTGAGATCATCGACAGCAAAGGTGAGGCGACAGACCCCAAGCTGGTCAGATTGCTGGATTCGCAGGCGAGTATTCGTAAGGGCGAACTCTGCGCCGCCGCTATGGTCTGCATCGTGAATTGCGTCTTGACCGAGGACTATCTCGTAATCAGAGATTGCTGCGCTTGGATCGCTGACGCCGATTGTGATGCTATCAAAGCCTGTGATCATGTAAGAGCTATCCGATTTATGACCAAAAAAGAGGTCGAAGTTGGGTTATCACTGCCCGAGCCTAAAGCCGAACACCAACGCCAGACGCTTCACGCGCCCGCGTATTAGGCGCGATTCGGCGGTTTGGCGACGGCAGAAACCGCTTTAATATATCGTCAACGTCTTGGTAGGCAAAGCGTCACACACGGCATCAGGTACAAAAAAGTCTCGATACAAATCGCTGCCAGGCGATACCGCATACTGATCAAAGTCGACTACGCCCGCCTCGCGAAGCACAACTTCATCGATAAAGAAATTGCCCGTGCATTCGGCAGACGCGCGCGTGAGAATTTCGTAGGCAGCATCGGCCATAATCTCAACGGTGCGACTATTCTTGCTCATCGCGTCACCGCCCAAAACATTACGCACCGCAGCAGTATCGATTGCAGTCAAGGGCCAGAGCGAATTCACAGCAATTCCCTGTGGTGCCAGCTCTTTACTCATCCCCAAAGTACACAGGCTCATTCCCATTTTAGCGATGGTATAAGCGACGTGGGGCGCAAACCATTTCGCCTCCATATCGAGTGGAGGCGCAAGATTCAGGATATGCGCATTGCTAGATTGTTGCAGATAAGGAATGCACGTTTTAGACGTTAGAAAGGTGCCGCGGGTATTAATTTCGTTCATTAAGTCGTACCGCTTCATATCGGTCATCAGCGTTGGCGTCGGGCTGATAGCGCTCGCATTATTAATACAAATATCAATACCACCGAAGGTTTCTACTGTCTTGTCGACCGCTGCTTGGACTTGATCTTCGAACCTGATATCGCAGACCAATGGGAGTGCTTTACCCCCGGCGGCCTCAATTTCTTCTGCAGCCGTATAAATAGTGCCTGGCAGTTTTGGGTGCGCCTGCGTCGTTTTTGCCGCGATTGCAATATTGGCACCATCTGCGGCAGCGCGTTTGGCAATGGCAAGACCGATGCCACGGCTGGCACCGGTGATGAAGAGTGTTTTACCTGCTAGGTTCATAGTGATTCCTTGATTGGGTAGTGTTGTTATCGAGAATGCCCCAACGAGCGGTCTGATGGTAAATGTACTTACAATTCTTATTTAGCTTTTACGTCGGTCAGTGTCGAACTGGATGTTAAAAAGACGACGGAATCTTAAAAGTGATGCGTCAAGAATCTGAGTTCTGAGTTCTGAGTTCTGAGTTCTGAGTTCTGAGTTCTGAGTTCTGAGTTCTGAGTTCTGAGTTCTGGGTACTGAGTTGTATGAACCTGATGTGTCCTGATTTGGATCCAGTCTGCCAAGGCGCCCGTATCTATTATTAAAATCACAATAATAACCAATGAGAGACTAGGATATGAAATACTTGTTATGGATCTACGACTCTTATAAATGGATCTTCGACTCCAGTAAAAATCCGTTAAGACACATTCCAGATCCCGCCAGCAGGATGTTCATCATGATCATTTTGGCGTTCATGTGGAGCGGCACCTTCGCTGCATATCTTGGCAGTATTCTCTATTTTGGGATCAGTATCGCTGCGCACATTATTTTGCTGTTGATGTTTTTCTTCACGGTAGCCGTGTTTTACGATGCCGAGAAAAACAAGAGTTCGTGGTTGCTTAAGTTGCGCCAAAGCTCCTAACAAGGCGTTGTGAACGGGCTGCTTGCTGCGCGTGATGAAACTTATGGTGGCAGGGATCTCCCAAATAGGACTCAGATGCGCTTTTGGTCGGCAGTCATCAAGATATCAACCAAAGTTGCGTCTGAGTAGACCCACACAAATCAGCGCCGATCGATAAGAGCGCCTGTCCCAATGTTTCATATCATGTTTGTTTCTGAGAACGTGTGCTTGTTATTTTGAACCGATTGGTACAATATTGGGCGTCTCACATAAAAGCGTACTCCCATGTCGAGATCTCGAGAGTTTGATCTAGTAAAAGCCACCGAAGCAGCCATGAAGCTGTTCTGGACTCGAGGCTACCTTGCCACATCGCTGCCCGATTTGCTGGAAGCGATGGGTATTGCGCGGAGCAGCTTTTATGCCACGTTCGGTACTAAGCGTGAGCTTTTTATCGAATGTCTGATGCTGTTTGGAGACCGAACACGCCAGCAAGTTGAGCGTGATGCCCAGCAACTCCCAGCAGCCTCACTTGCTCGCGCTTTTTTCGAGTCCACATTAATTGGCGCACCGCGCAAGCGTGTTAAGCAGGGTTGTCTGCTCGTAAATTCCGTCCTTGAATTAGCGGATGTAGAGCCTGAATTGAACCGAAAAGCATGGGAAAAGCTCGAGGCAGTGCAAGAAGTCTTTCAACGGTCCTTCAGAGACGCACTGGACCGAGGTGAGATAGCCAATACGTCTAGTGCAGAAGAGCTGGCGCAGCGCGTTATGACGGTCAACCTTGGGTTACGCGTGCAGGCGCGCCAGATGAAGTCTGCCGAGCAGATGCAAAAGTTAATCGATAACAGCTTGGCCATGATTGGTCTTGCCGCCTAATTAGAACAAGGAATTCGCTATGCTCTCTGAATCAATGCCCTATCGGAAAAAGTTCATAACCGTTAACGACAAAACAATCGCATATGTCGATGAAGGTAGTGGGGATCCTATTGTTCTTCTGCATGGTAATCCAACCTCTTCATTTTTGTGGCGCAATGTTGCCCCAGAGCTACTTGCCTCTGGCAGGGTGATCATTCCCGATTTGATCGGTCATGGTGACTCAGAGAAGCTACCAGAATCACTAGGTCCTGAACGCTACTCATTAGAGGTGGTCTATGACTACCTGAGTGCACTATTAGAGGCGATAGAGGTTAGCGCTAATGTGACCCTCGTGATTCATGATTGGGGGAGTGCGCTGGGATTCATGTGGGCGATGCGCAACAGTGGTGCTGTGAAGGGCGTTGCCTATATGGAAGGAATCGTTGCTCCAGTAACATGGGACGATTGGCCAGAATCTGCCAGAGGCATTTTTAAAGGCTTCCGATCAGAAAAAGGTGAAGACCTTATCCTGAACCGCAATATGTTTGTTGAAGCCGTGCTACCCAGCTCGATTATTAGGGCGTTGACCGATGCGGAAATGGAAGCTTATCGCGGTCCGTTTGCAGTGCCTGCGGATCGTCAGCCAACATTGAACTGGCCGCGCCAGATTCCAATCGAAGGTGAGCCAGCGGCGGTTGTGGCCTTGGTGGAAGAGTACGGCAAGTTTATGGCGACCTCAGAGTTACCCAAGTTATTTATTAATGCTGAGCCTGGCTCGATTCTTGTTGGGAAACAGCGGGAATTTTGCCGCAGCTGGCCCAATCAGCATGAGGTCACGGTGAAAGGCTTGCACTTCATTCAGGAAGATTCACCGATCGAGATCGGGCAAGCTGTGGCTAAGTGGCTACAAACACTCTAACCAGATAACACCAAAGAGAGACTCAATATGTCAGACGTTCCTGTTTTTATGATCGCCAATTTTCATGTACACGATGCCGAGACCTACAGACTGTACGAGAAGGGTTTTTTCCCTATCTTAAAAAAGCACGGCGGTTCTTTTTTAACCTATGACGATAATACGATAACCCTAGAAGGTGCCCACCCAAGGGAGGGTCGTATCGTGATATTCCAGTTTCCCTCCGAAGCGGCGGCCCAAGCTTGGTTTGATGACCCTGAATATCAGGCGATCTCCGAACATCGTCGAGCGGGTACCGACATGCAGTTTCTCACCATGGTGCACGGGTTGCCGCCCAGGTAGGGAATAGTCTGTTCTACCCCAACGCCTTTGACTCAGAGCATTGATGTGACCAGTTCAGGAATCATTGGAGTTGGCGATTCTTTATTGAAAGCGCGCGAGAGGAAAGTGATATCCTGTTCCGCCCTTTTGAGGAAATAATGGAATGAAGCGACGGCACATTTCTAGCGGTTCGGAGTTCGAGGAAAAAATTGGCTATTCACGTGCAGTAGTGGATGGCGACTATGTGTTCGTCTCGGGCACCACTGGTTATAACTACGAGACCATGTCTATTTCTAGCGACGTGGTTGAGCAAGCTGAGCAATGCTTTAAAACGATAGAGAAAGTGCTTATCGAGGCGGGAAGCAGCATCGATAATGTGGTGCGTGTGCACTACATTTATCCCAATCGCGACGACTTTGAGCCCTGCTGGCCTGTGTTTAATAAGTATTTAGGCGTGGCTAAACCCGCTGCTACCGTGTTTGTTGCAGGGCTGCTGAATGATGCTATGAAGCTGGAAATCGAGGTGACTGCCAGACTCAATAACGAGCGGTAACAGATCAGTTCTCGATTGGCGCCTGCAAAGCTTGTAGTTCATCGTAAACTCGCATCACCGCTGCAGCGATCACGTCTGGCACTTCTTCTTGCAGGAAGTGCCCGGCGTCTGTCTGAGTGACCTTGGCGTTTGGGAAATGTGCCTGCATCGCAGGGAGTGCTCTACCGATAATTGGATCGTTCATACCCCAGACAATCTCTGTCGGCACATCAAGTCCACGCACAAAGGTGACTAGCTTTCCCATCGACTCTGTGCTCGGGTGATCAGGGCTGTGAGGCACCATTCGCATTAACGCAAGGGGTGCCTTCTGATTGCCGCTCTCAAGCACTGGACGCCCATATAAGTCTTTGACTGGCTGCTCTATTGACTTCGGATCACCTTGAACTCTGTTCATTCCATCAAATGATGAACTGAGAACCTCGATCAGTAATTCGCCAACAATGGGCGTTCTGACAAGGTCGTGTAGGCGAGAAAGCTGCATTTTTTCTGTCGGGGCATAGATCGCTGTATTCATCATGACAATGCCTTCAATCAATTCGGGTGACAGCGAGAGAGCGCCGACGCCAATGATGCCTCCCCAGTCCTGTCCCACATAGATCAGCTTGTCCAGCGCGAGTTCGCTCAGTGCCTTGTTCAGCCAGCGATTGTGATTTTCAACAGTATGGTCTGCTACAGGAACCTTCGATGAAAATCCAAGGCCTACCATGGTTGGCATAATGATGCGGAAGCGATCGGTCGGAAGATGCTCAGCGACTTTACGGTATAGGAAGCCAGAGGTCGGATTACCGTGCTGCATGTAAATAGGAT
>CBFHJC010000080.1:0-8609 GCA_965656045.1 Aequoribacter sp. | reverse complement strand
TTCTTCATGACATCACTCCATATTGTTAGTTTTAGGAAGCGAAACTGGCTCCTACGACTACAACGCGGCGGAACGAGATTTCCACCACGGTTTTCTGGAATAATTTTTTAAACAGGTTTTTTTGAGGGGCGAGAGTGGGGGGTTTACTTGCGTCGTCTTCGCATCTGTATTGGCTGCGGGGCGCGCTCATCAAGCACCAGCCTCTTGAGCACATGAGCACGACACTGTCGCATCCCATTAGCGATATGATTCTCTACCGTATTCACACTAATGCCCATTTTCTCGGCAATTTCTTTTTGGCTATAGCCGTCAATTTTACGGTACACAAATACATTTCGACGGGCAGGCGGCATACTATTGATGGCGTCAATGAGCACACTGTGTGATTCATCAGCCTCATGCGCTCGGTCCGCGTCGAAAGCACCCGCATCTTCAGTGACTGACATTAGAGCAGGCAGCGTCGTTCGTTGTACCTTTTCATGCCGCAACCGGCTTAGGGCAAAGTTACGCGCAACACGATACCAATAGGGCTTGATCGCATCGATGTCGAGAGTATCAAGAATCATCCAAACGCGAAGACTCGCCTCTTGCAACACTTCTTCCGACTCCGCAGGCGACAGCATGCGCTCAAGCGCCCTCAAAAGCTGGCCTCGATGAAGCGTAATGATGCGCTCAAATTCCTGCTTTGCCGTCTTGTCTGATGTCATAGAGGCTCAGTTATTATTGTGTAGAAACAATGTAAACAGGGCTGACTCACAAAAGCAAGTTGCGACCAATCACAGCACCATCGTACCGCCCTTGCGAAATCACGGGCTCACCGCCTATAAATAGCCATTCCACGCCTGGTGTGAGCTGCTGCCAGTCCTGGTACGAGGCTGCGTCGCGGTACCTATTGGGGTCAATAACGATGACATCAGCAATTGCACCATTCACGATACTACCCCGATCTGATAATCCCAATATTTGCGCTGGCAAGAGCGTGCTGCGGTGGATAAATTCAGGCAGTGTCAGCGCTTTTCGTTGCTGCACATAATAGGCATATTTGCGCGGGAAACTGGCATATTTCCTAGGATGACCATCGGTACCATCAGACGATGTCGCCACCCATGGCTGCTTCATAAATGCCTCAATATCGGCCTCGTCCATGTTAAACGAAACCACTCGCGGCGGCGCGTCTTGCAACAGCCTGAGCGCAGCCTCGGGTTCTGATAACGACATCATAGCCGCTACCTCATTTAAACGACGCCCTTCGTAATCACTATTATCTGTCGCGACCAACATCAAAGCACTGCCTCCGCCACGACGTTCTATCCCCACAGCCAAGTCGGTGAGTACGGCTTCTTTATTGGCGGGATCCAGTAACCGATCACGCCATTCTGAGCGGGCACCGGCCAACCAATGCGCCGGCAGAATCGCATTCTTGAGTTGGGTTGAGGAAGCGGTCCAAGGATATTGATCGGCAGTGATCGCCAAACCCTCTGTTCGCGCCGCCTCGATTCGAGCAATCACCTCGGTGCTCTGCCCCCAAACAGAACGACCGAGCACCTTAATGTGACCAATGTGGATGGCCGCACCGCTCTCTCGGCCAATGGTGATCATCTCATCGATAGCCGCTAGAACTCCGGCACCACGGGCACTTTCAGACCGGATATGAGCCTCGCAAGGCTTACCATGTCGCGCTGCAACACGACATAGACGAATCACCTCACTGGTCGGCGCATAACTCCCGGGCACATAGAACAAGCCTAATGACAGCCCCGCAGCGCCTTCCTGTAACGCTCGCTCTAAGGCCGCCTCCATAGATCTTAGCTCATCTTCCGTGGCCAGCCGGTTGTCGTTTCCGACGTGCTGTCGTCGGAGCGCACCGTGACCCACAAATTGCACCACGTTAACACCCACTTGATTTTGTTCTAATGCGCGAAATCGCTCCTCGATATGGGGTGTCCCATCGCCATCATTACCAATGACAAGCGTGGTGACACCTTGCGTCAAATAGTTCAACACAGCGTTGTCATTGGTGCTGAGTAGATCCGCGCGAGCGTGCGTGTGTAAGTCAATAAACCCCGGCGCGACAATATAACCCTTTGCATCAATAACTCGCGTTGCAACGGGTTTTGATTCATTCGCAGCAAACACCACTAATTTGCCCTTGAGCGAGCCGATTGACGCCTCCCTTGGAGGCGCACCAGTGCCGTCAACTAAGAGTCCGTTTTCAATAAGCCAGTCGAGCCTATCTGCGGCTTGGGTTAAGCCACTGACAATCAACCAAGGCGCAATAAGGAGTGATCGCCAGCTCTTAATCATCGCTTGCCTCCTGATTTAACCAAGCTTGCATGAATGCTTCCGCAGACTTGCGCGCATAGTGTTTGATCCTTTCCACGGGTGAGTCATCTCCAATTTCGTAGGTCGTTGCAGGCACGCCGTACGTGTTAAAAAAGTAACTCTTCGAGGTTGGTGATGCTGCGTTGTGTGACCCTTTGCGATTCACTTCGAATTCAGGCTCTATCTGGCGCATCGATGTTTCAAATAGGGCTAGCCAATCAGAAGTCAGAGACTTGCGCTGCGTGTAGTGACTGTCTTTTTGGGTATAGAACACGTCATACCAAGTGGAATGAAAATCCAAGACATAACCTATCTTTAACTGTGCGTCGCTCAGAAGCTGCTCAACATCTTGATTAACCTGCCGCGGCTCGGGTTGTTCGAACGGACCCCAATCACGATTGAGATCTTTACCTCCCACGTTATGCCGCCAGTGCCCTCGTGCTACGCCATCGGGATTAATGAGCGGATACACCACCACGGCCACTTCTTGGATAAACGCCTGTGATAGCGCGTCACCTTCTAGTAATCGCTCGATAAACGCTTTCATCGCTACCGCTCCGGTCGTTTCGGGCGGATGTTGACGACCCAAAATCAGCAACAGGTGCGCCTGTCCATCATAAATAAGCAAGCGCTGTAACGGTCGACCCTCGACGCTGTTACCAATCGTGTCGATCGTGCCCTCGGAGGCTGAACTCAGGTACTGAAGCCATTGTGTGTAATCCTCTGAACCAAGGAGGGGCTGAGCAGAGACCCAAGTCGCTCCATCATAGATTGGCACACTGAACCGTGCGACCGCACCCTCTTCCAGTACTTCGACCGCCTCTGTAGGCATGCTCACCCAAGTGCGTCCGTCACGACTTATTTTGGGCGTGTATCGATGCGTGCCCCCTTCATATTTCAGATCAACAGCCACCTGATCGAGCGCATCAGACTCCAGTTTAAACGCATACCAAGGGCTGTTATTAATGGGTTCATTTTCGGGAGTAACTTTCAGCACAACGCTCGCGGGAGCAGGAGATTCGCAGGCTGCAACGGCTGCGCCTTCGAAGTCAGTCTTCACTGCAAAAGCCTCAAAAGTGCAATCACTTTGGGCACCAGCCGCAACTATAAAACTGCACAGAACGCCTGACAGTATCCAGTCAATTGACGTCCTTCGTTCATTCCTCTGTTTAATCATCTAGGGTCTCCTGAAGTTTCCTAGTCAACTCTTTTATCGCGAGGTGGTACTAGTGGAAAAGCAAGTTTCAAGCGTATATCTGTATCATGCCCCTAAACCAGCCAAGGATAAACCCATGCCACACTCTTTAAAAATTGCCGTGATCGAAGGCGATGGAATAGGCAAAGAGGTCATTCCCGAGGGGGTTCGAGTCCTTCAAGCGGCAGCAGAACGCTATCACTTCGAGCTTAGGATCGACACGATGCCATGGGGTGACTGTGGCTATTACCAAACATCCGGCGCTATGATGCCAACTGATTGGAAAACCACTTTAGCCTCGTACGATGCCATTTATCTTGGCGCGATCGGCTGGCCAGACACGGTACCTGACCATGTTTCACTGTGGGGTTCACTGCTCAAGATTCGCCGCGAGTTTGATCAATACGTCAATCTGAGACCGGTTAAACTGTTCGCCGGCGTACCCTGCCCGTTACGGAATAAGTCACCAGAAGATGTAGATTTTTGGATCGTACGAGAGAACACAGAGGGAGAGTACACAGACATCGGCGGCATTATGTTCGCTGATACAGATCGAGAGCTGGTGCTACAACAGAGTGTTCATACACGATTCGGTAGTGACCGAGTCTTGCGATACGCCTACGAGCTGGCGCAATCAACGCAGCGTAAATCTCTGACTGTTGCGACCAAATCGAACGGTCTTGCCATTAGTATGCCTTGGTGGGATTCGAGAGCGCGTGCCATCGGCAAAGACTACCCTTCAGTGCCATTAGATATTCAGCACATTGATGCGCTCGCTGCAAAGTTCGTTCTCAAACCAGAAGCCATGAACGTGGTCGTTGCACCTAATTTATTTGGGGACATTTTATCTGATCTTGGGCCAGCCTGTGCCGGCACACTGGGCATCGCCCCCTCGGCCAACTTAAACCCAGACGGGACGCACCCTAGCCTCTTCGAACCAGTCCATGGATCAGCGCCGGATATCGCGGGGCAAGGTATCGCCAACCCCGTTGGCGCGATCTGGTCGGCCGCCCTGCTGCTAAAATACAGTCGCAATACAAACAGTACACACCATCAGGCCGCAGAGGCGATTATCAGTGCGATACAGACAACATTGGCGGGCGACAGTGTGACGAGAGATTTAGGAGGCACGGCATCCACCGCAGCTATGACGGATACCCTGCTAAGCCACTTGGTCGGTTAGCCAATCAGCCAATCAGCCAATCAGCCAATCAGCCAATCAGCCAATCAGCGTAATCACGAGACCATAACCGCTACCCAGCAAACAAATTACCGTGGCAATCAAGCCGATCATAAATCCGACTTCACGCTTAGAGGGTTCTTGGTAGTAACCCAAGGCGTAAAGAATGCGACCTACAGGATAAAATACGCCCACCGCCGCCGCGTAAAGATCCGATACTGTCAGCGCAAATAGCCACAGCGCAGGAAGGAATAAAAGTAAACCTTCAATCGTATTCAAGTGCACGCGCACCGCGTACATAAAAGGTTCTGGACCCACCATTTCAGGCACCTTGACGCCGTGCTTCCCGCGGGCGCGACCCACCATAAGAGTCACCCAAAACAGGACTGCAAGACACCCGAGCGTAACCAATCCTGTCAGAGGATATGCAAACATAAGACTTCCTTTAGATTATTTGAATCAGCGAATGATGCGCGCAATCGGGCGCAGTGAGCAAGCGTTATTGTTTGGGCACATAAAACGAAGTCTGCCTCGCTGCGCTTCAGCACAATGAAGGCCAACGGACGGACTTAAGGAAATAGTGTGCCATAAAATGGCGGAGCGGACGGGACTCGAACCCGCGACCCCCGGCGTGACAGGCCGGTATTCTAACCAACTGAACTACCGCTCCAAGGTAGACGCTGCAAAGGCAGCGATTTTTCGACCCAACTCAATAAAGAGTTGGTGGGTGGTGACGGGATCGAACCGCCGACCCTCTGCTTGTAAGGCAGATGCTCTCCCAGCTGAGCTAACCACCCCTAGCCGAGAAGGCGCATTATAGAGAGTTCCACTTGGGTGTCAACGCGCAGTAATAGATTTTGTGACAACTTTTTGACTTTTTAAACCGGGCGGCACGCTCACAGCAAATACTCTGCATGCCATCCAAGCGTCTTGATAAAAATTGTGCAATCAACCGTCGCGAGCACGAAGTTAAAACGCTAAACTAGCCGCTGATTAATGCAACGATACGGGTGCCATGCAAATTTACAAAGACTTCCATTTTGAGTCGGCTCATCGACTCCCCAACGTGCCAGAAGGTCACAAGTGTGCAAGGCTTCACGGTCACAGCTTTCAGCTGCGTATTGTCGTTAGTGGAGATGCACCGGATCCGAGCGGTTGGGTTATGGATTTTAGCGATATCAAGCAGGTCGCAAAACCCATTATCGACCAGCTTGATCACTACTACTTGAATGACATCCCCGGGTTAGAAAATCCCACCAGCGAGCGCCTGTGTGAATGGATTTGGGAGAGGCTCCAGCCACAACTGCCCCAGCTCGATAGTATTGAAATAAAAGAGACCTGTACGTCGGGATGCATCTATCGCGGTCCTAGATTACCCTCTGCCTAAAGAAACTTGCATCGTCCGTTTCCGCTCCTGACGAGTCCATCGACGCGATCGTTACAATCGTTACCGACAGTTACAAAAAGTAGCAAGTCAAGATTTTTTATGCACAAGGTGATTGAGATGACACAAAAATGTCACCTTAGCGCTGAAATCGCAGAACAGACTCTAGATACCAATCTTAAGCTATTGATTTATATCATAAAAATAGCATTGTTTAATTTTTAATCAATTTGAGTCAAGGCTCAGCTTCACTGGGATACAAGGTGACTTAAACAAATTACCCACTAAGTTATCCACAGATTCTGTGGAAAAAAGAGTAGGCATTTTTAATCATTATTAGAGATAAAATGCTTGTAAAACGCGCCAGAATTTATGTGAGGTTTCATCAACACAAACTGCAATAGGAGACGTGCTAATATTTTGCGGCACGCCCATCACTTGACTGCGTGATTCAACAGAAAATGACGCGTGATCGCGAGAAACGCATCAGGGACCTCAATGTGAGGCCAATGCCCAGCACTTTTCAATGTAACAATTTGGCAGCCGACAAAAAGTGACCTGATGACACGTGTTTCGTCGACACCGATATAATTGGAGTCAGCGCCCCGAACAAACAGGGTGGGTTGATTGGAGGGTGTCAAATGCTGAGGCGCTGCCAATAACTCTGGATAGGTCTGATGCAACCGCGTCGCATCAAACTGCCACCCTAGAGCTTGGGTCGAGTCACCTCGACGCAGCTGAGTCAGCAAGAATTCGACCACAGCGATATCTTGAACGGCGGTTTGAATAATCGATCTTGCCGCTTCTCTCGTCACTGGTTGACCTTCTGTGACAAGATCGATCGCTTGAAAAACCTTGGCGTGCGAGGCTTGATATAACACCGGAGCAATATCCACCACGACCAGGGCACTCACTGCGACTGACTCTCGATTGACACAACTCATCGCAACCTTCCCACCGAGCGAGTGCCCCAACACCATAGGATTCGATAGCTGCATCACCTCACAGTAATGCATTACGGCGTCAGCGAATTCTTCGATATTACTGGCTTGATACTGTGCCGATGCACCATGAAGAGGAAGATCTAGACTATGAACCTCGAAATCAGCAGACAAGGCCTTGGCAAGTCCACGCAGATTTTTTTTGCTCGCAAACAATCCGTGCAGCAACACCAGAGGTGGACCGCTTCCCAAAATGTCACTCGACAAACAAACTTGAACTGACTCATCAACAGGCATCATTTTTTTTGCTACAGTGTCGTGGTGTATCCAGCAGCGAGTCTACTATGATTTTGAAGCACCTGTTACGTCTAAGCTCAGCATTCGGTCTGATAACCGCCCTTTTAGTATTTTCAGGTTGCGCCTCAGGGCCGCGCTACAACCCTACCACATTCAATGCTGAATATGACTCAGTGCGGCTAAATCCAGCGACGACCAAAACCATCGTGCTGGCGCACGTCAACATTAGTGGACCATCACGCTCCTATCTAGAAAGACATGAAGAGCGCATCGATGCCCTCTTGAGCCAACATCTCAAGCAAGCAGGCTACAAAATTCTGCCACAACGTCATTTCGTAAGAGAGTGGAACACCGCGGTGCGAGCTTATGGCGATCCATTTGATCCAACCACGGGTCGCGTCAACATGAAAACCTTTGTGCAAATCATGAATACGGTCAAAGACCAGCTGGTTGCCACATCACAGGTCGATGCCATTGTCTTTACCGATCTGATTGAGCTGCAAATGATGTTTAATAACGGTATGAATCATGAGGCTCGTTGGGATGGGGTAAGCCGTAAGCCCACTCTGCAGGGCCCGGGAACCTCCATTCCAGCCGGCTTTGATTGGAATCAACTGGCGTCGGTGGTCTCGCTCCAAGTGGTCGTATTCAATCAGGATTTAGAGCGCGTATTTCTGGGGCGCGGGGGGCTAGACGCTACCGATGCTATCGATGTTCGATCCGGTACCCGATATGAACGCCGCCGCACTATCCTAGAGAACGATAACTACGTTGAAGAGGGTATTAGCCTCGCCTTGCATCCGTGGGTAGACATGGCTAACTGGCCGGGGCAAGCTCCCTAACCTAACTTGCCCTCAAACGCCCAGTACCGACAAACCGCGTTCAATACACCACATAGCAGCAATCCCGCCCATGCCATAAATGGCGACCGGCGCCGCCGTTTGCTGCAATGACGTCGCCTTGTGTTTCAGGACGTAGCCGAGCGTCAGAATCAGAAGCACAAACAGAATCTGCCCCAATTCTATGCCGATATTGAATGACAAGAGTGCCAATGGGACTTGACCTTGAGGCAAGCCCACCTCGGCCAAGGCACCAGCAAAGCCCATCCCGTGTAGCAAGCCGAATCCGACCGCGACGGCCCAGGGAAAACGAGCAAACCACCCTGGCGTATCTGCATTCACCTCGAGCGCTAACATAAAAATACTCAATGCGATCAGAAATTCCACCAAACTCACCGGGTAATCAAATACGCCGAGCGTCACCAATGCCAAGGTAATACTGTGCCCTATG
>CBFHJC010000079.1:0-8670 GCA_965656045.1 Aequoribacter sp. | reverse complement strand
AGCTGGATTTCTTCTATCGTGCCAACATCTGCTACGGTCGCTCCGCGCTCATGTTAAGTGGTGGTGGCGTGTTAGGGTTTTACCATATGGGAGTGGTCAAAACGCTGCTTGAACCGAAGATCTTACCTCGCGTTATTTCCGGATCCAGTGCCGGCTCGCTGGTCGCAGGGGTTATTGGAACGCATCGCGACGATGCTTTAGAGCAATTTTATGACCCCAGCCTTATGCGTTCAGAGGCAGAGCGAGAAGCGGGGGTGTTCGCGAGGTTGTTCGGCGGAACGGGCAATATTGAAGTCGCTGAGTTGCGAGAAATCATCGCACGATTAATTCCCGATCTGACGTTCCAAGAAGCCTATGAGCTCACCGGTCGCCAAATCAGTATCACAGTGGCGCCGGCAGAGCCGCATCAGCGTTCACGATTACTCAATGCGATTACCTCTCCCAATATCTTCGTACGATCAGCCGTCGAGGCCTCCTGTGCTGTACCCGGCGTATTCCCTCCCGTGATGCTGATGGCAAAAAATATGTATGGCGAGGCGCAACCCTATCTCCCATCTCGGCGCTGGGTCGATGGCTCAATTGCAGATGATTTGCCCGCGAAGCGCTTATCTCGATTGTATAGCACCAATCATTTTATCGTGAGTATGATCAACCCTTTAGTGACACCCTTTTTGAAGTTGCGCGGGCCAGAGAATCGTTCGCGCCTGCGGAAAGCCTTCGGAGAACTCAGCATCGGCATGTCGCGTGAAGTCTTGAATTTTTACCGAGGAATCGTTCAGAAAGAAGGGGATCGTTGGCCGCGGTTGAATCTTTTAGTGAATGGCGTGCATAGCTTGATCGATCAAGACTACAGCGGTGATGTCAATATTGTGCCTCGGTTTCAATGGCGCAGCCCGTCAAAGTTATTGTCTCACCTGTCCGAGCAGGAGTTACTTGATCTGATGAAGGCGGGCGAGATGGCGACGTATCCGCACGTGGACACGATTCGAATATGCACTCAAATCTCACGGCGCATGGAAGTCATTCTTGAGCGCTTTGAAAGCGGCGATCTGCAACCCAAATTAGTGGCTCCCCGACCCAAGAGCGCGCGCCGCCGGCCCGCTCCCAAAGTCGTGCGCGCCGCTTAGGTCAGGGGATCAGATTAACGGCCATAGCGGCGAGAGGGTAGACCAGCTCGCCACGAGTGTCGGCTTCATTACTGGATGCCGTCCCGATCTGAGCCCGCTTTCGAATGCCTTGCACGATGGCTGCAAGTCGGAACAGAGAAAAAATCAGATAAAAGTTCCAGTGCTCGATTTCGGTTCTGCCGGTGCGTTTGCAGTATTGAGCGATATATTCGTCGTTGCTGGGGATGCCCCACTCGGTCCGATTGATATCACTGAGTCCGCGCATGCTGCCCTGCGAAGGAAGCATCCACGCCATACACTGGTTGGCAAGATCGGCGAGGGGATGTCCTAGCGTCGATAACTCCCAGTCCAGTAGTGCAATGACGCGTGGCTCAGTCGAGTGGAACATCATGTTATCGAGGCGGTAGTCGCCGTGTACTAAGGACACACAGCCGTCGTCTGGCGGCATGTTGGCCGCTAAGTAGCGCATCAGAGTCTCCATGTCAGGAATAGAGTCGATTTCTGATGCTCGGTATTGCTTACTCCAACGAGTCACTTGGCGTTCGAAATAGTTACCCGGCCGGCCGTAGTCCGCCAAGCCGACTGCCTCTACGTCAACGTTATGCAAAGCCGCGAGTGTGGCATTCATAGCATCGTAAATAGCGGCTCGCTCACTTGCGCTCTGCGCCTCTGGCAAAATAGGATCCCACAGGATTCGGCCTTCCATGTATTCCATAACGTAGAACATCGATCCAATAACGCTATCGTCTTCACACAGCACGTAGGTTTTAGGCACCGGCACTTCGGTATTCTGGAGCGCAGAGATCACTCGGAACTCGCGGTCTACGGCATGGGCTGATGCGAGCAGCTCGCCTTGGGGCTTGCGCCGCAGAACATAGTCAACGCCATTGCTGGTCAACTTGAAAGTTGGATTCGACTGACCACCGGCAAATTTTTCGGCCGACAGGTCTGACCCGATACCGGGAATATGCTTTGCAAGATAGTTCGCTAAACGCTCAGTGTTGATGTCTTGATGTCCCATATCGGATCCTTGATAGTCACGATTTTGGTCTGAAGTTTAGCATCGTCTGACAGACAAAGGTAAAGTGCTGGTGTCGATTCTTTTTGATTGGCATTGCACGTGCCACCCTCCAAAGTTATGCTCATCGAAAATAATCATAGGAGTCTCTCGTGTTTGATACCTTAGCTGTCGTGTGGGATGAATGGACCGGTCCGGGTGGGCCTTTTGAGATAACGCAACGTGTCATTCATGGCGTCGAACAACGAGACTATAAAGCCGCGCCTCCCAATTTGCGGGCTTTTTGGCAGTCGACCGAGGGACACGGTGCACGAGACTACTTGGTGTATCAGGGTGAGCGCACCAGTTACGCACAGGCACACGAGTACACTCGATCAATCGCTCAGTTCTTGGCTCAAAATGGTGTTAAGTCCGGTGATCGTATCGCAATTGCGATGCGCAATTATCCTGAATGGATGCTGATTTACTGGGCTGCTGTATCGATGGGCGTGAGTGTTGTCGGCATGAATGCTTGGTGGGTCGAAGAAGAAATGGCGTATGCCCTAGATGACGCCAAACCCAAGGTGCTCTTCCTCGACCAGGAGCGTCTGGCCCGATTTCAAGCCATTGCTGACCGGTTCGAGGCAGTCACCCTGGTAGGCGTGCGTCTGCCCGCAGATCAGACGGGTGTGGTCCCATACGAAGAAGTGCTTCAATCTGAGTCAGTCTGGCCCGAGGCAGAGATTGATCCAGACCAGGACGCCTGTATTTTTTATACGTCGGGTACCACCGGTAAGCCTAAAGGTGCTCAGCTGACCCACCGAAGCTGTATCGCTAACGTACTTAACTTGGTTTTTATGACGGGTATTCAGGCAGAGGCGCTGCGCCGTCTCGCCGATGCTGAATCAGGCGCTGCGGCATCACCGCCGGTGGCATTGGTCGCAACCCCCTTGTTTCACGTCACAGCCAACAATTGCGTCGCCTATCTCGCCACTCTAGCGGGCGGAACGCTTGTTCACATGTACAAGTGGGACGTCATCGAAGCAATGCAGCTGATTGAGCGAGAAAAAGTGACCGCTTTGAGTGCCGTGCCGATGATGTCGCGCGAGATTATTCTGCATCCGGACTTTCACAATTACGACCTGAGCAGTCTGCAGTCAATGGGTGGCGGTGGTGCGGCATTACAGCCCGATCTGGTTCATAAAATTGACCAAGAGATGGCATCAGCAAAGCCAAACACGGGTTACGGAATGACAGAGACCTCGGGAATTATCAGTTCTCTCGGCGCTGAGTTTTTTGTCAATAAACCGGCGAGTTGTGGCCGCGCTGTGCCCACACTTGAAGCTATGTGCGTTAATGCTGACGGGCAGCCCCTTGGTGTTGGTGAAATTGGTGAGCTCTGGGTTCGGGGTTCAAATGTGATTAAGGGGTACTTGAATCGCCCCGAGGCCACAGCCGAATCGCTGACCGACGGGTGGTTGCACACCGGAGATGTGGCGTATATCGACGAGGACGGCTGTATCTTTTTGGTTGATCGAGCCAAAGATATGGTGATTCGTGGGGGCGAAAACGTTTACTGCGCAGAGGTCGAAAACGCGGTTTTCTCTCACGATGCGGTTGCCGAATGTGCGGTGTTCTCGGTCCCAGATGATCGACTAGGAGAAGAGGTGGGTGCTGCGGTGTACTTGCGACCGGGTAAAGAGGTGAGCGCTGATGCTTTGAGAGACCACGTAAAGCAACAGTTGGCAGCTTTCAAGGCGCCTAAATATATCTGGTTCGTGCAGGATCCCTTGCCGCGCAATGCCAACGGAAAGTTTGTGAAACGCACCTTGCAAGAGACCTTGGCTGTCGCCAACGCGCACTAGCCTCGGATAGTGTCAGAGACCCTTGCGATACGTATAGGGGGTGACGCCGGTCCAGGTTTTAAAGGCCCGGATGAACGCACTCGACTCAGAAAACCCTGTGCGGTAGGCGATTTCTTCGATCGATAAGCCTTGCTTTCCAAGCAGGTGTAGGGCGAAGTCGCGACGCATGAAGGCTCGGATCTCGCTGAACGAGGTGCCTTCAGCGTCGAGTCGTCGTCGGAGCGTTTGGGGGTGGATCTGCAGCTCTTCGGCCACCGCATTGAGCTCCTGTGGGGCATTAATCTGGCGTCTAAGAATGGTATAAACGCGCCCAGCCCAGCCACTGGCAGTGTGGCTTTGGGTGAGCATCATCAACATGGGGTGGCGCAGATAATGCCGCAGTGAGAGCTCATTTTGTTCAATCCCTCCCATCAACGAGCGCCGGTTTAGTCGGAGTTCTGCTTGGTCGGAAAATCGAACGGGTGCGCCCAAAAACATTCGATGGTAGTCCTGCTGTGAAAATCGCTGTGGCGCGTTGAGGGTGGCACTGTGGATCGGGACGAAGGCATTTCCCAGCCAGCTCAAATAGCGGTGACAGTGGAAAAGCAGTGAATGCGCAAGGTACTCACTGTTCATCTGAGAGAGGGTCTCGGAGTCAATACTCACCGTGATCTGGCGTTGACTAGTATCGGTGTCGACTCTCAGCTTGAGGCCGAAAAGCTGGTAAAAACGGCAAAATCGCTGCAAGGCCTGCAGTAAATTATGCGCCGATAAGGTGGCGTGGCACATCATTTCCCATGTGCCCAGTGGGAGTGGCTGTAGGTGGTATCCAAGGCTCTCATCGTTCATGGCGACCATGGTGTGTGCTTGTAGGTCGGCAAATCGCTCCATCGAGATTCGCGCGTTGGCTTCGAGAAGCAATCGTGGCGAGATTCGATTGGTAATGAGAAGTTGATTGGCATCGACTCCCGCTCGGGCGGTGTTGGCCAGCGTCGCATGGACGAATTCAACGGGTATAGACAGTTTGCGCTGCATCGGGGTCGTCCTGCGTCGTGTTTTTGTTAGATACTGTCAATTTACATGTATTTATTTGTCATTGCAGCCACAAGGTGGGTCTCTTATCGTTCAATGCTGTTTAATTGTATTGACTGACGGAGTGCAAGCGCATGTTACCGAGATCATTTACTGAAGAACAAACCATGTTCAGAGACGCCTATCGTAAATTCCTAGCGTCCGAGATTGTGCCTCATATGGAAACGTGGCGGGAGCAAGGAAGAGTAGATCGCAGCGCCTTCGAAGCCGCCGGCGCGCAGGGATTTCTGATGGTGTGGCCCGACGAACAATACGGGGGGATGGGAGACGAAGATTTTCGATTCGAACAGGTGATTATTGAAGAGACTGCGTATGCCCGTTGCGGTGATTGGTACAACACGCTGCATTCGCGCTTAGTGGGGCCTTATCTGACCAGGTTTGGCAATGAAGAGCAGCGTCAGCGATTCCTTGCAAAAGCCGTTCGAGGTGAGTGCATCATGGCGATTGCGATGACCGAACCTGATGCAGGAAGCGATTTGGCCGGTATGCGGACATCGGCGGTAGAGCACCAAGACCACTGGGTTCTGAATGGTTCTAAAACCTATATTTCTAATGGTATCAACGCAGATCTGGTGTTTGTGGCTGCCAAGACTGATCCTGACAATAACCCTCACCACATGACTATTTTCATGGTTGAGCGCGGTATGGCGGGTTTTGAGCGCGGACGGAATCTTAAAAAGATGGGTTTGAAGGCCCAAGACACCGCCGAGCTCTTTTTCAATGACGTGAAAATCCCCAAAGCAAATGTGCTCGGTGAACCCGGGAAGGGGTTTATTTATTTGATGGAGGGGCTCGCGGAGGAGCGTCTCATTGGTGCGGCGGGCTACTTAGCAGCGGCACAGCTTTCTTGGGATCTCACTTATGATTATGTGCGTCAGCGCAACGCCTTTGGCAAGCCACTCGCTAGTTTCCAGAACACGCAGTTCAAAATGGCCGAGATGAGAACACAACTGGATATTGCACAAATATATGTAGATCAATGCGTTGCGGCATTTAATTCAGGTTGTTTGACAGCTGTTGATGCGGCCAAAGCGAAGTTAGTGACCAGTGAATTACAGGTCGCAGCAGCCGACCTTGGCGTTCAGTTGCACGGTGGGGCGGGTTATATGGATGAGTATCCAATCAGTCGGCAGTTTACCGATGCGCGCATTTCTCCCATCTACGCAGGGACCTCGGAGGTGATGAAAATCATTATTTCCAGAGACTGCCTAGGATCGGACTACGCGCCGTTTAACACCAAGAACTTTTAGTAATGACTCAGCTCAGGCGAGCGATCGTGGGTATGGTTTTGGGTGAGTCCCGGTTTAATGAGTGAGTCATCGCAAGAAAGAGGGAGTGATATGGGACCATTGAATGGATATACGATTTTAGAGCTCGGCGGGATTGGTCCTGCTCCAATGGGTGGAATGATGCTGGCCGATATGGGTGCTGAGGTGATCAGAATCGATCGCAATGGTGCGGCGGACCCAAAAGTGATGAAGGATGTGTCGGCCCGTGGCAAAAAGTCGGTGGTTGTCAATCTGAAAACACCGGAAGGTGTCGATACCTTCTTGCGAATGGTCGAGAACGCAGATGTTGTGATAGACCCATTTCGTCCCGGGGTTTGCGAGAAGCTTGGTATTGGTCCAGACGTCTGTCTCGCGCGAAATCCGAAGGTGATATTTGCTCGGATGACGGGATGGGGTCAGACTGGCCCATTGGCTCTAGCGGCTGGACACGATATTAACTACATTTCATTGACCGGGGCACTTTTTGCCACAGGCCGGCGAGACCAGAAGCCGGTGCCACCCTTGAACTTGGTGGGTGATATGGGTGGTGGCGGTATGTTGTTGGTTAACGGGATCCTTGCCGCCTTGTTAGAGAGCAACCAGTCGGGTCGTGGGCAAGTGATCGATGTCGCTATGGTGGATGGTGCTGCGCAACTCATGTGGATGATGCATGGGTTTGAAGCGCTTGGCGCTTGGAATGCTGAGCAGCGTGAGTCGAATATGCTTGATGGAGCAGCACACTTTTACGACACCTACGAATGCGCTTGCGGAGGCTATGTGTCCATCGGTTCGATTGAACCGCAGTTCTATGCGCTGTTGCTTGAATTAACCGGTGTCGACCCCGAGATGTTCCGTGACCAACACCAACAGGATCAGTGGCCTGTCATGAAGGCAGCCCTCGCAGAGGTTTTCCGGAGTAAGACACGAGATCAATGGTGTCAGATCATGGAAGGTTCAGACGTGTGCTTTGCGCCGGTATTGAGCTTTACTGAAGCACCTGATTATCCTGCAAATAAAGCGCGAGAGGTTTATCAAACCGTTGACGGTGTCACTCAACCCGCACCTGCGCCGCGGTTCTCTCGAACCCCTTCTGAAATAGCGCACGGAGCTCACAGTATTGGCGAGGATACGGATCGTGTGTTGCAGGCTATGGGGTTTGCTATCCACGAGATTGCCCAATTGAAAGAACACAACAGTATTGCCTAACAAAGGCTGGAGTCTTTATGAACGAATATTCCGCAGTAACCATTGAACGTCTGGGCCCAGTGGCTCGAGTCACCATGAACCGACCGAATCAGCTCAACGCATTTAATCGCGATTTACGTCGTGATTTGCTCAACGCCGTGCGCGAGGTGAACGATGATGAAGCGATACGAGTTTGTATACTCACCGGTGCCGGTCGTGCCTTTTGTGCAGGCGCCGACTTAACCGAACAGCCGGGCGACAACTTTAGAGTAGACGATCAACTAAATCACGAATACAAGCCGACGTTGCTGGCGATTACCGAGGCTGATAAGCCTTGGATTAGTGCGATTAACGGGCCGGCTGCGGGGATTGGCTCTGCCTTTGCAATGGCCTGTGATTTGTCCGTTATTGGTGAGCAGGCCTACCTCTATCAAGCCTTTACAGCCATAGGATTAGTTCCAGATGGCGGTTCGACTTGGTTGCTGGCTCGAGCTGTCGGCCGCAAGCGAGCCTATGAGCTCATGATCGAGGGCACGAAAATTAAAGGCGCGCAGGCGCTTGAGCTGGGGCTGGTCAACAAAGTCGTCGCCGATGATCAGGTACAAAGTGCAGCACTAGAATGGGCTAATGCGCTTGCTCAAAAGTCACCGCTGTCGCTCAGTTGCACCAAGGAAGCGCTTGCGGCTGCAATGGAATGCGACTTTGGTACGGCCATTTCGGTCGAGGCTGAACTGCAACGTACCTGCACATCCAGTGATGATGCGAGAGAGGGAGCAATGGCGTTTTTTGAGCGTCGTGACCCCGTGTGGACCGGTCGGTAATTCGTCTTTAAAAGGTACTCAATAACGACCAATGGCGATGCTGACGTACTCAGCCCAGCTGTGGTGTGATGTCCAATGGTAGGTGAGCTCACAGCGTCGGTAATGGTCGACTAGGCTTGCGTGACACAACCATGGTGACTGTGTTTTCGACTCGCTCTAGCGTAATAAGATACTTGATAATTGACCTTATTTAGGACTCTAAAGACATGTCAGATGACAACAAGAGGGTGAAGAGACCTGAATTGAAGGCCTTACAAGCCCGCCTAGCCGCCACTCTGGATGAAGGCAGAACGAAGGCGGTTAGCTCTCGTCATAGCCGCGGATCGAAAACGGCGC
>CBFHJC010000078.1:0-8767 GCA_965656045.1 Aequoribacter sp. | reverse complement strand
CAGTAATTCGGAAGCAGCCTTTTGGTAGCCGACCACTTGGCGTCGCTCATCCTCACAAAAGTTCGCTACGGCGCTGCTAAACCGTTCGTCGCATATGAAGTGGTGTGACTGGGTAAGAGTTGGCTCGAACCCCCTTTGTATTTTATGTTCTCCTTGCGCACCGGGATTAAAAACCTGGAGCCCATGCTGAATACAATAATCGATACCCTGGTAATAGCAGGCTTCAAAGTGCAGCGCATCAAATTCAGCCAGCGCGCCCCAATAGCGGCCATACAAAGTCGTTTGATCTTTTAAATACAGAGCGCCAGCGACCGCGTGCCCCTCAAGCATTGCCATCACCAACACCACGGATTCACGCATTTTCGGGAGCAGATCCGTAAAAAAAGCGGCGGTGAGATAGCCGCCGTGCCCGCTTCGTTTGGCGTAGGTCATCTGATAAAAATGATGGAACTGTTGACAGATATCGCGGGTTAGCGAGTCACCTTCGTAGGTGACCATGGTGATGCCTTGCGCCGCGACTTTGGCTCTTTCTTTCTTTACCGCTTTGCGCTTTCGGCTGCTAAATGTCGCTAAAAAGTCATCAAAGTCGGCGAAATTCCGGTTAAACCAGTGAAATTGACACGTCTGACGCCAGTGTAGTGTGTTCTGGTTTGTGCGGGTCATATCCGGTTCGTTGTGAAACAGAACATGCCATGAGCTCGCACGAGTCCGAGCTTCTTCGCACAGTGCATCCACTAGGCGTTCGCGAATGTCAGCTGGAGATGCCACGTCTGGGCGAACCAAAAGCCGCGGTCCAGAACAGGGTGTAAAGGGAACGGCAGTCAGAAGCTTAGGGTAGTACTGTAAGCCTGAGCGCTGCCAAGCATCAGCGAAAGCCCAGTCAAAAACGTACTCGCCATAACTGTGGCTTTTGAAATAGGTAGGCGCTGCGGCGACTAACTGATCCTGGTCCCAGATTAAACAGTGATGTGGCTGCCAGCCGCTCGCTCGGGTCGTACAAAGGGTGTCCTCGAGGCCGACTAAAAACAGATGCTGCAAAAACGGATAATCGCTGGCCAAACAGCGGTTCCAAGAATCGGCGTCGACGTGATGGAGTGAGTCGATAAACTCTGCTCTCATGACGACCTCATGCCGTCGGAGGATAGAAGAATAGATCAGCAGCCAAGCCGACGAATACGATAAAGCCCACTAAGATATTGTCTTTGAAAGCCTGAAAACAGGCGGCTTTGCCCCGGTGTCGGATGCGCCATTGCTGAATCAAAAATCCCGCGCTTGCTAAGATAATACCGATGTAAGCGAGCTCGTGCCGCTCGAATTGGAATGCCATAGTAAGCCATAGAATAACGGTGCAAAGTTGCAAGAGACCGATAATCAACTTATCGGCCGAACCAAACAAGATGGCGGTTGATTTGATCCCGACGACTAAATCATCGTCTCGATCCACCATGGCGTACAGGGTGTCATACGCCATGGTCCAGACCAAATTCGCCAAATAAATGAGCCAGAGTTCTGGTGGCAATCGGTCGATACTCGCACTAAAAGCCATCGGAATTCCCATTGAAAAAGCGGCTCCTAGCACAATTTGAGGGAGGTGGCTGACGCGTTTCACAAAAGGATAAACCGCGGCGAGACAAGCGGCGATGATTGACAGCAGAATCGTCAAGGGGTTGGTCAACAAAACCAAAAAGAATGACAAGGTAATAAGAACGAAAAAAGTGGCAAGTGCTTGCCGAGCGGTAATGGCACCCGAGACCAAGGGTCGATTCGCGGTTCGCTCTACCTGCCCATCCCAGCCGCGATCGGCAAAGTCGTTGATAACGCAACCCGCAGCGCGCATCAGTACGACACCTCCTGAAAAGATAGCGAGCAACTCAAGCGAGGGGATACCCCCATTAGCGAGCCAAAGCGCAGTGTACGTTGGCCATAGCAGAAGCAAAGTACCAACAGGACGGTCAAAGCGCATGAGCTGCGCGTAGCTGGCGATGGTCGTATTCACGATGCTCCTTTCACGGTCAGAGACCCGCAAGCTTAAGTCTTTTAGGCGGCGTAAAAAAGCTCTGTCTCACTGACGTCCGCAATTAGTGTTCTGAGAGGGCAGACAAAAAAGCCGGCAGATAGTACTCAGCAACGATTAAGGGTTTTTGATGCAGGAAAAAAAGCGAGCGGCGGCCCCAAATAGAGCCAGAGGTTCGCAATTCGGAAGGCATCATGGGGTGTTCTGCTGAGAGTTGGCAAAACTGGAATCGGCTCCGATAACAGTCGCGATGGCTAAACAAGAATTCACCCAGTGGTCTGGTACCCCATCGCCGCAGAAAGCGCGATGGCCCGCTCAGTGTTGCGTGAGGCAATACGCTCCGAGCAAACACCCACGGAATATCATCAACCGTCAGAATCACTTCGCGGATAAGCGCGTGTTGCTTCGAGTCTGTTCGATACAGCAATAGACGCTCGTCACGTTTCGGCAGACCCCAGTGCTGTTGAATCTTATGCACTTTTACACGGCCATAAGAGCGCAGCTTGGCGGTCAGCGAGTCTCTCAGAAACAGTGTGCTAGGCGCGCTAGAGCGACCCAGTGAATTCAGTCGCTGATCTCGCCAATCCTGTGTGCGTAGGCTACTCATAAAAGTCCTTAAGTATGCGCAGCGAAGGGTAGCATTGAAACCTTGGAATCGCCACGTAGCCTGTATGCGGGTTGCACAAAGATGGGAACCTTATATAGTGACGACCTGGTAACAAGCAGATGAAAGAGGTTGTTGTGGCTCGCTGGGAATGTATCGTTTGTGGCTTGATTTATGATGAATCCGAGGGATGGCCGGATGATGGCATTCCTGCTGGCACGCGTTGGGAGGATGTGCCAGAAGACTGGCTTTGCCCTGACTGTGGTGTGGGTAAGCAAGACTTTGAATGCATCGATGACACGCCATTACCGACCTCCGTCAGCGTGACTCAAGATGATGTCGCGAAACCCAATGAAGATATGCCAACTCCGCAACCAGCGAGCACTGAATCACCCGCAGCCTCGGCCCAGGGTCCTTGGCAAAAGTGGGAGTGCATCGTATGCGGCCTTATTTATGATGAGGCGCTGGGATGGCCCGATGATGGCATTCCTCCTGGCACTCGGTGGGAGGATGTGCCAGAAGACTGGACTTGCCCCGACTGCGGCGTCGGGAAAAGCGACTTCGAATTACTCGCAGAAACTCAGCCTGCAGCTGCTCAAGAACCGCTAGCGTCGGTAGCAACAGTCGGTCTTGTGGTGATTGGCACTGGCATGGCCGCTTATGGCCTGATCCGCGAATACAGGAAGTACGATAGCGACACGCCGGTCACCTTGGTGACCTTCGATGATGGCAGTAATTACTCGAAGCCATTGCTATCAACGGGGTTTACCAAAAACCTGACGCCGCAAAAGTTGGCAATGCAGTCAGCTGACGATATGGCACGCACTTTGAAAGCGAACTTGAAAACCAAGACTCACGTGACCGAGGTCAATTCAGCAACGAAGACTGTGACATTGGCCACTGGAGAGCGGCTCGGTTATACCAAGTTGGTCATGGCTGTTGGGTCCGAGGTCATCAAGCCACCGCTTGAAGGAGATGGTTTAGACTCGGTGTACTCCGTGAATGATTTGCAAGATTACGCGCTGTTCCGCGAGGCTATCGAAGCCAAACAAGCCACTAAAATCTGCATTATTGGCGGTGGTTTGATAGGTTGCGAGTTTACCAATGATCTATTGAATGGTGGTTTCACAGTCGAAGCGGTTGATCCGCTCAGTTACTGTTTGCCCACCCTTCTGCCAGAGCGCGCGGGTCATGCCGTGCAGCAGGCTTTAGAAGAGCGCGGCGCAGCGTTCCATTTTGGCAAGCTCGTTAAAGCCGTACACAAAGCGAGTACCGGCGTGCAGGTTGAGCTAAGCGATGGCGCAATGCTCGAGGCCGACATGGTGGTCTCTGCGGTAGGAGTCAAGCCGCGTATCGAGCTGGCAAAGAGCATGGGTTTAGAAACAGGTCGAGGCATAGTGACCAATCAGTATTTAGAAACCAGCGCGCCGGATATTTACGCGTTGGGTGATTGTGCCGAGGTGGCGGGCCATGTGCTGGTTTACGTCGCACCCTTGGTCGCGGCTGGCAGAGCTCTGGCGCGTACCTTGAGTGGTGAGCGAACAGCGGTGCAATATCCGGCGATGCCAGTTGCTATTAAAACACCGGCTTGTCCCTGCATTGTTGCGGCGCCACCGAGAGGTGCCGAGGGTCACTGGATAGAGCACGGCGAGGCGCCAAATATACGAGCTGAATTCCGGTCTTCGGGCGGTGAGCTCCTTGGATTCGCACTGACCGGTGACGCCATTAAAGAGAAGCTCGCTTTGCAGCAGCAGTTGCCGCCGATCTTAGCCTAGGCTGCTGCGTAGGCAGATCGGCTTCCGGTCCAACGGCGTGCAAGCCGGTGGGCTGCATCGGGTTGGTCGTGCAGCAACTGATTCGCGATCATCTCGGCTTCATCCAAGAGATACTCGTGCAATGGGAGCTCGGCCACTCGAAAAGCCATTAACCCTGTTTGCCGCGTGCCTAAGAGTTCGCCGGGACCACGCAGTAGCAAATCTTGTTCGGCGATAAAGAATCCGTCCTGGCTGTCCTTCAGAACCTTGAGTCGGGCGCGGCCAGTTTGAGAGAGCGGCGTTTGGTACATGAGCACGCAGTGGCTGGCAATTGTTCCTCGCCCTACTCTACCCCGTAGCTGATGGAGCTGAGCCAGCCCCAGCCGTTCGGGATTTTCTATGATCATCAGACTCGCATTGGGCACATCGACGCCAACCTCGATCACCGTGGTGGCCACCAACAGCTGGATTTTTCCTTGCGCGAACTCAGACATGATGTGCTCTTTGTCTGCGCTTTTGAGTCTGCCATGAATTAATCCAATCGAGATGTCGGGTAGGTTGGCGCGCAAAGTCTCGCAGACCGCCTCTGCGGCTTGTGCTTCCAGCTGCTCGTTTTCTTCGATCAGAGTACACACCCAGTAAGCTTGGCGTCCCAAGCGGCAGGCGTTAGCCACACGGTCGATGATCGTTTGGCGGCGTTGTGCGTCAATGAGGACGGTACTAATGGCCTGTCTTCCGGGTGGCAGCTCATCGATGACTGAACAGTCTAGATCGGCATAGGCGACCATCGATAAACTTCTGGGAATGGGGGTGGCGGTCATGACTAATTGATGTGGACGCAACTGTTTGCCTTTGCGAGCTAAGCTCAGCCGTTGCTCAACACCAAAGCGGTGCTGTTCATCGATAATAATCAGCCCGAGCTGCTTGAAGTCGACCTCTGTTTGAAACAGAGCATGAGTCCCGATAACAATAGCAGCATCACCAGAGCCGATAGAGGCGAGTGCAGCGGCCCGTTTGCGACCTTTGGTTTTGCCACTGAGCCAAGTGAGCGCATAACAGCTGTCTTTGAACCAGTGGTTGAAGTTGCGCCAATGCTGCTCGGCCAGAAGCTCGGTAGGGGCCATAATAGCAACCTGAAAACCATTACTGACCGCGTGCAGTGCCGCTGCTGCTGCGACTAAGGTTTTACCCGCGCCCACGTCGCCTTGCAACAAACGGAGCATGGGCGTCGATCGCTCTAAGTCGGCACTAATTTCTCCGATCACACGTCGCTGCGCGGCAGTCGCAGTAAAAGGCTGACGCAATAAAAAGAGCTCTATTTCCTCGCTGCTAGCCGACAGCTCGGGTGCGGCTTGGCGCGTTTGTTGTTGTCTGATTTCTGTCAGTGTAAGCCGGTGCGCGATAAGTTCTTCGAGCGCCAAGCGCTCTTGTGCGGGGTGCTTTTTTTCGGCGAGAGCTTTGAGCGAGACATCAGGAGGAGGCTGATGCAGCAATCGAATCGCTGTAACCATATCGATCCTGTTGGACTTCGATGGAGGCAAGAGTTCGAGTGGTTCATTTTGCTCGAGGATCTGCAGTGCGGCTGCGCAAAGTTTGCGCCAAGTGGTTTGACCAATGCCAGCAGTGGTCGGATAGATTGGAGTGAGAGCGTCTTCTACCGGGACCACCGCATCACACTGGATTTGACGGTACTCTGGATGAACCATTTCAAATGCGTGACCGCCGCGCCGTACTGTGCCAAAACAGCGCAATTTCATGCCAGTTTGCAGCTGTTGTTGTTGCGCCCGCGAGAAATGGAAGAACCGCAAGGTCAGAGTACCTGTGCCATCCTGAAGCTTTACCATTAAGCTCCGTCGCCGGCCCATGGCGATTGATGCGATTCTAATCTCGCCCTCGATAACGGCGTCTAGGCCGTCGTGAAGGCGACCAATCGGCGTAATGCGGGTGCGGTCCTGATAGCGCAAGGGGAAATGAAACCACAGATCTTTGATACTATTGATACCTAAGGCGGCCAGTTTTTCTGCCAATTTCGGCCCAACCCCGGGTAATAGGGTGACCTTACTGTTAGCATTAAGTGCTACTCTGTTGGCGGAGCGCTGTGCTGACATCTATTCCAACTGCTCAGGAAGTGAAAAGGTAGTGTATCGTGCAAAGGGATGATAACAAGCCTCGGGTTGCCTTGATTGGCTGCGGTGATATTGGTATCGCCCTGGCGCAACGCTTGGCACCTCATGATTACCGCTGTCTGGGCCTTCGTCGATCACCGCCAGCGTCCACGGAGGACTTGCAGTGGCTGGCAGCGGATTATACCCAAGTCAGTGATCTGCAGCCCATGATTGAATGGGAGCCTGATTATCTTGTTATTACGCTCAAACCGGCAGCTTACACAGAAGCCGGGTATCAGCAGGGTTATGTTGCTGGGGCGCAATCGATAGCAAAAGCTATCTCGGGGTGCAGACTCAAGCGCGTATTTTACGTCAGTAGCACACGAGTCTATGGTGAGTCAGCCGGTGGCTGGGTTGATGAAACCTCGCCGCTCGCGACCGAAGGGTATGCGGCATTAGCGCTCATTGCTGCAGAGCAAGCCATAGTTGCGGCGGCAGACACAACCCTGGTGCGGTGCGCGGGTATTTACGATGGCGCAGCAACGTTCTATCGGTCGCGGATTGAGCGAGGACTGTGGTCAAGATCCGAGCCTGTTATTTACACCAATCGTATTCATAGAGCGGATTGTGTTGGTTTTCTGGCGCACTTGATGCACTTGGAGCAACAGGGCAAAGCGCTGCAGTCGGTTTACAATGCGGCCGATAACAGGCCTGCACCGCGGCACCAGCTTGAGCGGTGGCTTGCCGATCAGCTAGGATTGATCCCGCCAAATGATGCAAGCTTGCCAGCGCATTCGCCAGAGGCACACAAGCGCGTTTCGAATGAGGCCCTCAAAGCCAGTGGTTATTCGTTACGGTATTCGAGCTTTGAAGAGGGTTATGCAGCAGAGCTGAGCAAGCGCTAGCCCAGAAAGCAGAAGCTTTTATACGGCGATGACTGCTTCCACCTCGATTGCGACCGCTTTAGGCAGTGCCGCGACCTGCACGCAGGCGCGAGCGGGATATGGCTCTGAAAAGAAGGATTTCATGACTGTATTTACCGCGTCAAAATCAGCCAAATCGGTAAGAGAGATGTTGATTTTGACGGCGTGGTTCAAGCTGCCGCCAGCGGCTTCGGCGATAGCACTTAAGTTCTTAAACACTTGAATGGCTTGCGCCGAGATATCGCCCTCGACCACGGCCATGGTAATCGGGTCGAGAGGAATCTGCCCCGAAATCCAGACGGTGTTGCCTACTTTGACGGCCTGTGAATAGGGCCCGATCGCGGCGGGCGCGGCATCGGTTTCGATAATGGCTTTGTTTTGCATGTTGAGTTCCTGTTAATTTTTGACTCGAGTGACTTTGCGGACACCATCGACGGCCCGAAGACGGCGCATCACATTAGCAAGGTGAACGCGAGAGTTCACAGGGAGTTCTAAGTCAACCAGCGAGAACATGTGATCTTTGTCACCCGTGGTTATTTTCTCGATATTGATATTCATGCTGTTAATGCGCGTTGCAATCACGGCAATTACCCCGCGTCTATTCTCAACTTCGACGCGCAGGGCTGCGGTGTAGTCACCTTCAACTTCGTTATCCCAGCGCAGCGCAACAAAACGCTCGGGGGTGTCGCGGACATCGCTCAGGTTTTTGCAAGTTTCGCGATGCACAGCAACGCCTTTCTCTGAGCTTAAATAGCCAGCGATGGGGTCGCCGGGGAGCGGGTAACAGCATTTTGCTGGTGTGACCATGAAGCCCTCGGTGCCGCGAATAGAGATCGTGTTATCACCAAGAGTCCCTTCGCTACCCGATTTGCCCAGTATTTGCTGCGCGGTAATGGTGGGCAATCGCTCACCCTGTGCAATATCTACAAACAGGTTGTCGATATTTGAATAATTGTGTTCTTGTAAAAACGCATCGAGCAGAGGCCCTTTGACGTCCTCGATAGAGGTATCCTGCGCATTGAGTGCTCGATCGAGGAGTCGTTCCCCTAGGGCAATCGAGTCTTCTTCGCGCTGCTGCTTCAGAAAATGACGGATGTTGGTGCGCGCCTTTGCGGTAATCGCGTAGTTGAACCAAGCGGGATTCGGTTGTGCACCGATGGCGGTAATCACCTCTACGGTTTGTCCGCTTTGAAGCGGCTCGGACAGCGGGGCCAAGCGATTGTTAATGCGACAGGCTACGCATCGGTTGCCGACACCGGTATGCACCGCGTAGGCGAAATCAACTGGCGTCGCACCCCGGGGCAGCTCAAGAATTTTCCCCTTCGGCGTGAAGATATAAATCTCATCCGGGAATAAGTCGATTTTGA
>CBFHJC010000077.1:5798-8943 GCA_965656045.1 Aequoribacter sp. | reverse complement strand
CCCATCGATTGCTGAATACGTTGGCTATAACGCTTAAAGCGGCTGCTGGCGGTGCGGATGATTAAGCCGATCAATGGGGTCACGGCCATGAAAAATAACGTGAGTTTCCAGTTGAGGTAAAACAGATAAGCGAAGAGTGCAATAACGGTAAGCCCTTCCCGGATAACCACCTTGATGGCATTGGAGGAGGCGGCGGCTACTTGCTCTACATTAAAGGTTAGGGTCGAAATGAGTTGTCCCGAATTGTTTTGTCCAAAGAATCGCGAGGGCAGGGCAGTGAGATGTTCAAATACATCGCGGCGCAGTCGATTGACTACGTGGCGCGCGACATAGCTGATATAAAATCCCCCGAGATAGCTCCCGATACCTCGCAGCGATACAATCGAGATAATCGCCAACGGCAAAAAGACGCGGATGCCTTCACGTGTATTCAGACCTAATTGAAGCTCCCATGGAGCGAGTTCGCTGGCATCGGGGTTGGCTTCAAAAGCACCTGGTAGATATTGCATGAGGCTTGCGAACGCAGATTGCGTTAGCGCGTATAAAATAAAGCCTGCGACGGCAATCACAAAGGCACCGCTAAATTGCCCTACGTAGCTTAATAAGCGGCGGTAGGTGCGCCACGCGCTGTGTTGCTGATGGGTGCTCTCCGCCATGCGGTATCCTGTGTCATTCTTTTCGAGGCTGGCGACATTGTAGTCTATGGTGTGTTTTATCGCACCTGCTGGTGCCGGGGGTAGCAATCGCCGCGCGCTATTGGCGGAAAAAGCAGGTTATTGCATAGTATTGAGGTTGATTTTAGCTGAAACAACACTGATTATATGTACAGTACTTCTTGGCCGTGCTATGGTCTCGTTAATTCATTACACAGGTGATTAGCTTATGGATCCAAACAAGCAAAAAGCGTTAGAAGCAGCCTTTGCCCAAATCGAGCGCCAGTTCGGAAAAGGCACTGTTATGCGTATGGGTGACACCGAGCGGGTAGCCATTCCCTCGATTTCCACAGGCTCATTGGGGCTCGATATCGCGCTCGGCATTGGCGGCTTGCCCAAGGGACGTATTTGTGAAATCTACGGACCAGAGTCTTCAGGCAAAACAACGCTAACGCTGCAAGTGATCGCTGAAGCTCAAAAGCAAGGTGGCACCGCAGCGTTCATCGATGCCGAACACGCACTCGACCCCGTCTATGCGCAGAGTCTGGGTGTTCAGGTAGATGACTTGATTCTGTCTCAGCCAGACACCGGCGAGCAAGCGCTCGAGGTTACCGAAATGCTGGTTCGTTCTGGTGCAGTCGACATTCTAGTTGTCGACTCAGTGGCGGCGCTCACACCTAAAGCTGAAATTGAAGGTGATATGGGCGATTCCCATGTCGGTTTGCAGGCGCGTTTGCTCAGTCAAGCGATGCGGAAGTTAACGGCGACTATTAAGCAAACCAACTGCTTAGTGATTTTCATTAACCAGATTCGAATGAAAATCGGTGTTATGTTCGGTAGCCCCGAAACCACCACTGGGGGTAACGCCCTGAAGTTTTATTCATCGGTCCGACTCGATATTCGACGTATTGGTGCGGTCAAAGAGGGCGATGATATCGTCGGCAACGAAACGCGCGTTAAAGTGGTGAAGAACAAGGTGTCACCACCCTTTAAGCAGGCTGAGTTTCAGATCCTCTACGGTTCTGGAATTTTCCATAACGGCGAATTAATAGATTGGGGCGTTAAGCTCGGATTAATCGATAAGTCGGGCGCATGGTATGCCTACAAAGGCGATAAGATCGGTCAGGGTAAAGCCAATGCAGCCAAGTTTCTGACCGATAATAAGGCCATAGCCGACGAGATAGAGACCGAGATCCGCGCTCAGACACTCAATGTCGTCAAGCCCGCCGATGCGGCTAAAGCAGCGGAAACCAGTCTGGCTGAAGGCGAATCGATGTTAGCGAATACGCCTGACGCTGAGTAGTTTGGAATAGGCAGGTGTCTCAGGAAACGCAGGGAAACCGGTCAGTTCGCGCTGTGCTGATGGACTATTTAGCACAGCGTGAGCACAGTGCGAAAGAACTCTACGATAAGGCAGTGAAGCGCCTTGGTGCTGAGGCGTCAGAGAGCGTTGAAGACGCAATTGCGCAGCTCAGTCTTGAGGGATTGCAGTCAGATGAACGGTATGCAGAAAGTTTGTGCCGTTATCGCATCGGCAAGGGTTACGGCCCGAACTTCATTGTTCAAGCGCTGCGTGAGAAAGGCATTGCTCTTGATATTCAGCGAGAGGCCCTCAGTCAGTTAAAGCCGGATTGGTTTGATCTTGCTCAAACTGCCTTACAAAAAAGGTTTGGCAGTGCGATGCAAGGGAAGATCGATCCGCTGCAACGTCGTAAGGAACTGCAGCGTCGAATGAGGTTTCTTAGCTACCGTGGCTTTAGCGCCGATATCGTGAGCGCAGTGGTTGCGGCGGAAGACCTTACCGAAACGTGAGCCCTACGTCATTTGCCGGATTTCGCCGCAGTGCCCACCAGTCTTTAAAATAATTCTGATGCAGCTTCCAGGGGCTTTGCGTGGACTGCTTGGGCAATTCATGCTCGTAGCGTTTGATATAACCAGAGTTCAAATCAAGAAAACCCTCTGTGGCATCCGTGTTATCCGGCTCGCCGGGTACAAAGGACTCCAAATTTTGAGCCTTCATATACGTCAATAAACGGTTGAAGTAGCGGTGCGTTAAGTCGCATTTGAGGGTCCAACTGGCGTTGGTATAGCCCATGGCATAGGTAAGGTTTGGAACGCCTGATAGCATGCAGCCCTTGTAAACAAATCGGTTGGGCGCATCAAGTGGTTGGTTATCTACTTGAATTTCGATACCACCTAAAAATAGCAATGATAAGCCGGTCGCTGACACAATAATATCGGCATCAAGACGCTCACCGGAATCCAGTTGAATGCCTTTTGCATCAAAGCATTTGATGGTGTCTGTCACAATGCTGGCTTTGTTGCTGTGAATCGCATCGAATAGATCGGCGTCAGGCACAAGGCACAAACGCTGTTCCCATGGTGTGTAGCTGGGGGTGAAGTGTTTATCGACATCGAAGCCAGCCGGCACAAGAGGGCGCAGCATATTAATGATCATGCGCTTTGCATTTTCCGGATAACGCCGACATCGC
>CBFHJC010000077.1:0-5788 GCA_965656045.1 Aequoribacter sp. | reverse complement strand
GATACACAAACTGCTGCAAGCCAATATTCTTCATGCGGGTAATAAAATAAGCCCACGAGTTGGGGAGAATCGCGCGCAATGCATTGGCGAATTTGTCGCTTGAAGGGCGCGATACCACGTAGGTGGGAGATCTTTGGAGCATAGTCACATGTCGTGCTTTCTCGGCCAGTGAAGGGACTAAGGTCACCGCAGTGGCACCGCTACCGATGACCACAACCGAGGCATCGGTGTAGTCGAATTCAGGATCCCAAAACTGGGGGTGAATAATGGGCCCTTGGAAGTCTGATTCACCCGGGTAATCGGGTTTATAGGCACTATCGTAACGGTAATAACCGCAGCAGAGCTGAAGGAATTTGCACTCCACTTGGTGCTGTTGATCCTGATGCTCGATAGTCACTAGCCAGCGGTTTCGGTCTGAGTGCCAGTGAGCCGCTGTGACACGGTGCTCGGTACTGATTTTAGGCCAGAGTGCTTGCTCGGTGATGGTTTCCTCGATGTAGCTCTTAATAGCGGGCCCGTCGGCGATCGACTTGTTGGCAATCCAAGGTTTGAAGTCAAAGCCGAGCGTGTGCATGTCCGAATCAGATCGAATGCCCGGGTACTTAAAGAGGTCCCAGGTGCCACCAACGTTTGCTCGCGATTCAATAATATGAAAACTGTAGTCTGGGTGTGCGCGCTGCAGATGAGCTGCGGCGCTAATGCCGGATAAACCCGCACCAACGATCAAGACATCGACAGTATTTTGGTTGAACATCGTGGTGGAGGTCATAGGCGCTCACTCAGTAAAGGCTGAGCCAGTTTAGTGAAATCCGCTGGGGATGCAACCAAGAAAGGTGGCTAGGTCCAGAGTGCGGTGATGGCGCGGGTCATTCGCCGCAAGATCTGACGGTACATTGGATCTTGTTGATCGATGAGCCCAGCCTTCATAAGCGCGGCGCGAGCATGTGATTGCGACACTAAATTTCTCATCGTTTTAATGTAGCGCAGCTCGAGCTTTTGTAAAGAAAAATTTTGTTTTAATTAACGGCTGGCGCGCTGGAATTAAGTTGTTTACCCTTAGCACTACTCGCAGGGGGTTAGTAAAGTTGAGCGCTTATTTTGTGGTGCTAGTTGTTGTTGCCATGGTGGCGGGCCTTGTATCGTCTAGAGTCTCTGCGGTTGCCGTATTTGCAAGTGCTTTAGGCGCGCTCTTTTTCGCCGGCCTTGTGCCTATAGAGACGGTTTTATCAAAAGCAACGAACACCGGTTTAGTGACCCTGCTGACTCTGATTTTGGTGTCTTTCGGATTGGAGAAGCTCGGTGTCCTATCGACGTTTGCAAACAAACTCATCAGCCCCTCACTCAGCGTGTCTATTCTTAAGTTAGGATCGGTTACAGCGCTTTGCTCTGCTTTTTTGAATAACACGGCGGTGGTCGCAACGCTCGCCGGTACTTTGCAGAGAAATAGCCACCATGCGCCATCACAGTTGCTGATCGTACTGTCTTATGCTGCCATCATGGGCGGGACGATGACGTTAATCGGCACGTCGACTAACTTAATTGTGAATAGCTTCTTGATTGATCAGGGAGACCCCGGATTTTCCTTATTCGCATTCCTTCCTATAGGGCTCGCGGCAACCGTAGCGGGTTTGGGTGTGTTAGCCCTGACCTCTTCTCGACTCCCTAAGAATACATCGGTTAAAAAGCCGATTGCGGATTACCTGGTCGAGGTCGAAGTCATGCCATCGTCTAGCCTGATCGGAAAGTCTGTTAAGGCGAATAAGCTGCGTGACCTGCAGGGCCTATTTTTGGTCGAGATCTACCGCGACAATCGGTTGATTACGCCGGTAACGCCCAGCGAGGTGTTACAGGAATCCGACAAGTTGATTTTTTCTGGTGATGTCAGCCGGATTGCGGCACTAGAACAGTTTGATGGGCTTCGTACTTTTGCAATGGAAGAGGGATTGCTCAGGTCAAACTTGACCGAAGTTATTGTTCTTCCGGGAGCCACCGTTGAGGGTAAAAGTATTAAAGCAGCCGGTTTTAGGAGTTTATTCGATGCAGCCGTAGTGGGCGTAAGCCGTGGAGGCCTTCCCTTATCCGGTAAGTTGGGCGATATCGTTTTGCGAGCCGGAGACAGTTTGGTTTTAGCAACGGGATCTGATTTCAACCGCAGGAATAACTTACGGCGAAACTTTGTCGTCATCGATGACAGCTTGGAATCAGGCCGCGTCAGTGGGCGTCAGAGCACCGGGTTATTGTTTGGGCTCGCCTTAGTCGTCTTCACCGCGACGATGGGTTGGGTGAATTTGCTTACCGGCCTCGCCTTACTTTTGGCCGTGATGTTGATCAGTGGTGTTGTGAGTGGTGACGAGTTGCGTCGACGGTTTCCATTTGAGTTATGGATCATTATCACTTCAGCTCTGTGTGTGTCTCAGGCGCTGGCAGACACGGGTCTGGTCACTTCGGCCATGATAGCGCTGACAGCGGGCTCGGGCGGTATCAATCCCGTAGTGGCGCTCGTGCTGGTGTACCTGGTTACTTTGCTGCTCACCGAGCTAATGACGAATACGGCAGCCGCAGCTTTAGCGTTTCCTCTCGCTGCATCCTTGGCGCAGAGTCTACACATTGATCTCATGCCCTTTGCGGCGGCGGTTGCTTTTGGCGCCAGCGCCAGTTTTTTAACGCCTTTTGGCTACACCACCAACCTGATGGTCCAGAATATGGGGGGCTATCGTTTGAAGGATTACCTGCGACTTGGCAGTCCGGTCTCGCTGGTATATGCCATTGTTGCACTCACACTGATACCCATCGTGTTTCCATTAACTCCGCTAGGCCCCTGATCAACTCAGATTAATGTTGCTCGATCAGGGCACCATTTGAACGCTCCCAACCTGTTAACGCACAGCCACTTTCGCGACACTGATTCCTCTAACAAAGATCAGAGGATGAGACGTGTTGAGAACCAGTGTGGTAATAATTTTGAGCATGTTTTCGGGACTAGTGGGAGCAGAGGAAGAAAGCGCGTCTCCGGTGTTCTCAATAGATGATTTGATCATACAGCGCCAGCAATGGGTGGCGAGTTATGGTGTCAGTCTCAGCAGCCTTCAAGACACTCTCGAAACACCCACAGCGACGCTCTATCGCAATCGACAGGGCGTTCAGTCTGTTGCGTCAATCAGATACGGGATCAATCGCTGGATTGCGGTGGGCGCAACCGCGAGTCGAGCCTCAGAAAAGAGTGACTGGGGTCGGTCTGAACAACAACGCCAGGCTGTTTCGGTACGTTTGACAGCACCCTACAACCATCCTTGGCGTCTGACTTTCGCTGCTGAAAGAGAGCTTAAAGTTCGCGCTGACACCCACTTGCGCTGGCTCTCACCAAGTGTTGCCGTTTCAATTAATGCCATACGTTACCTCGACCCGCTGGTGGTGTCGGTCCGAGTAGAGCACGTGCGAGCGAGTGTTTGGGGAACCGACACGTTTCGTCTCCCGCAAAGAACCCGCACCGGTGTGGGAGTTGGTATCGATTTTGCGGTCAATCACGTGGTTGCGTTATATGCCGGCTATGACCTGACTTCGTATGACAACGGTTACAGCAAGCCAGTGGGTCCGGATCGTGACCTGCTACAGACCATGCAGCTTGGTGGCTCATATCGACTCAGTCAGAAGGTTTCCGTTTCTTTGATCACAGGATTCGGGCTCGCGGATCCGAATCCCGCAACCGTATCTGTTAGTGCTCGATTGCAGTTTTAGCGCGGCGGATGGCGCCGAGCATGAGGCTCAGCGTTGCTTATAATAGGAGTAAGTTTATGTCTTTATGTAAAGTGAAAATCAGTGTTCTAGCTTTGGCGATTGCGGCAAGTCCTTTATCGCTTGGGTCGACGGGAGTAGCGAGCCCAGTTGGCGCTTTGTTTGATAGTTCTGATCGGTCGTGGGAGCAGTCCGTGCGTGCGCTCAGTCCTAC
This sequence comes from Aequoribacter sp., assembly GCA_965656045.1. Taxonomy (GTDB): domain Bacteria; phylum Pseudomonadota; class Gammaproteobacteria; order Pseudomonadales; family Halieaceae; genus Aequoribacter. Next base: position 1,842 of record CBFHJC010000077.1, on the reverse strand, counting down.
TGAAATGAGTCAGACGCAGGGTGATGGCTTGCCTCTGTTGGGCTTAGTACTTGGCGCTGTGGCTGCTGATGTCGCAGCGGTTACAGCGCTCTTTGGCTACTATTACCAAGCGAAGGCGATAGAAGAAGAGAATCAGAAACAGGACGATAAGCAGGATCCTAATGATAAACGCGTGAACAACCCGAACGAGGGTGTGATTTTCCAAACGGGTGTTAAGCATGTCATCACGACCCGCACGTCCAATGGCCCTGTAACAGGTTCGGCAACGTGCGATACCTTTTGTAAACAGGATCGTGGTTATTGACGCTAATAGGTTCCGAGCGATAGTGTTATCACTATCGCTTTTTATTTTAAGGAAATGCTAATTATGCGAAAGGTAAAAATTGAAAACTACGAACTGCCCTTCTACGGCGCTGTGTGTATCTTAGCGATTATACAATTGGTCCTCATTCTCGCCTTTGTGGTGTATGAAAGCTTACTGCCTGGCGCTGAGTACGAACTGGTGGAGCAGGCCCGACAGTATGTCGTGTTATGTATCATTGCAGGCGTGAATTCGGTGCTCACGGCCGCCCTTATTTGGCATATAACGTGGCTCTATGAGCCGCTGTAGTCTGCTTGTTGCGTTCCTTATCTTGGTCGCGCCCGCAGCGCAGGCGATTGAGTCGTGGGTGGAGCGTCGAGACGAAGGGGTGGTCAAGCAGAGCTTAGATTACTCCTGCGGGGCCGCATCTTTAGCAACCATGCTTACCTATGAACTCGGACGATCGACCAGTGAGCAAGAGGTCCTGGAGTTGTGGCTCGAGAATGTGCAAGAGGCGGGTGGACGCGACGAGGGCTTACTGTATCAAGGCCTGTCTTATGCTGAGATGAACCAGGTTGTCGAGCGTCTGGGTTTCGCCGCCGGTGGGGTGGCGATTCCACTAGAGCTGGTGCCTGCTTTAAAGCACCCCGTGATTATTTATTTTGAGGTTTTTGGCCAACCCCATTTTAGCGTACTGAGATCGGCCAATAGCCGTGGGATCGAGCTTGCTGATCCGTCGTGGGGTATTGTGTTTATCACGTACCCTGAACTCGGTTTGTTACTGGGGGACAGCACAGAGATCAAAGCTCTGTGGCTGTCCACTTGAGCGGTATACACTGACCGCTAGATGCGCTCTACGATCATGCCAAGGTCCGTGATCCACTGGCGGTGCTCAGTGTCAGTGGCGTTGGGGGCTACGACTGCAGTAGAGGCCCTATCGGCGCCGAAGTAGGTCTCTAGTGTTCGCTCGATATCCGCCCGAGTACAGGCCAAAATTCGCGATCTGAACGCCAGTCGATCGAGGTGAGTGCGGCCAAATAAACGGTTATGAAAATGCTGTTTACAGGCACCTGCTGGTGACGATGGCTTATCGATGGCGGCAATGACCCCCAAGATCGCTTCTTCGAGAGCTTCATCTGAGTAGCTGTGCTGCTTGGCCCACGTGATGGCCTGATCAAAGTCGGTCAGCGTCTCTTGTAGCCTCGGATCGCGGTAGGAATAAAATCGGAATACGCCGGTGCTGCCATCCTGAGAGGCACCACCACCATAGGCGCCGCCTTGTTCGCGAATGGCGCGATGCAAATACCCGTTGCGCATCAGTCCTCCAAGAACCGTCAGCGCAGCCCCATCGGGGTGTTCCATTGTGACCGTCGGATACGCCTTGGCACAGAAGTAAACCGAGGTGTTGGTGAGCCAGAGTTGATTTTTGTTGGCTGGCTCGAAAGGCGAGTGTTTGAGGGGTTGCCGGTTGGCCGAAGATTCGATAGACCAGTGCGCCATGGTGTCTTCGAGTGTTTCAAGTACTTGTGACTCAGCAATGA
>CBFHJC010000076.1:0-9142 GCA_965656045.1 Aequoribacter sp. | reverse complement strand
CCGCGCGAGCGATTGCAGTCTTGGTCCGCTGGCCCTGTGAAAAGCCCTCACATCGTCGATCGATAAACTCTGCCATTTCCAGACTGGTAATCAAGTCGACCAACTCTTCCTCGCAGTCTGCTGGGCTCAAGCCGTGTAACGCACCATAGTAAAGAATGTTTTCTCGTGCAGTTAATCTTGGATACAGACCTCGCGTATCGGGTAACACGCCAAGATGACGACGGGCCGCGATTTTGTCTTTTGAGATATCAATACCATCGATTGTGACCGTGCCGTCCTCTGGTCCAATCAGGCCGTATAGCAAGCGAAGCGTAGAAGTTTTGCCCGCACCATTTGGACCCAGCAAACCCGTTATCTGCCCATCTCGGGCGGTGAAAGATACCGATTTTACCGCCGTAACCAACCCAGACTTTGATTTAAAAGAACGCTTTAAGTTATTAACTTCAATCATATTAAGGGCTCCATCCATGGGGGCCGGAAAACATCGGAACACCCTGCCACTCATCGATACAGCGGGTCGATTTAATGCTCAAGTTTGCCACGAACTCAGCCGCCAGATCCTCTAAGCAACCAATCCCAATCACAGCATGTCCCTCATCTGGAACCACAATCAAAGTCGCATTTTCTAGATCTTCGGCAATCTTCCTACCGTAAGCCGCTGGCGTCACGGGGTCGAACTCACCGGCCAAGATTAAGGTAGGTATCGAATGTTGAGATGGACTGAAGAAACCTTCCGCGATCGGTTTGCTGGGCCACTCCTGACACTGTAAACGCGTCATGTCGATCAATTGTGTGCCAAGCAATGTTTTATCTTCACCCGCTGTGTTAGCGGAGGTTAAATAAGGCTCTGTTTCACTGCATATCACAGAGAGTTGCAGCCCGTGAGCGATGCTTTGCACCAAGGGGGTTAGCAGTAGATCGCTGAGCGCAACAAAGTCAGCAAAGCCATTCGACTCGGCATTCGCAATGAGTTGCGGCAGCATCGCTGCTGTCTCGGATTGATAACTGAGCAAGCGTAATACACTGACCAAGTGATCTCGACTGAGCTTCACCTCTGTCGTCATGCCCGTCTGGCTATCTCGAAAACTGACCTCTGAGGGCGCACCCGTCTCGATTCTGTCAAGTAATCGCTTTAGGGTGTCACCTATCGTGCCAAGCGACTCAGCACAATCCGACTGTGAACTGCAGGCCGCAAATCGACCCTCCAGCGCCGCATCTAGGCTGCGACCGTGCTCAGCCAGCAAAACCAATTGCGAGGGCACTGCGCTATCAAGAATCAGTGCACGAAGGTGATCGGGGTATAGCGCGGCGTAGCGCTGTGCCAAACGGGTGCCATACGAGACACCGTAGATCACCAATTGAGGGACTTCTAAGGCCTGCCGGATCAGTTCAATATCTTGGGCCGCATCGTCGGTTGTGTAGTGCTGCAGAGCTACGTCACGGAATTCAGCACGGCATTCCCTCGCCAGCTGAACCAGATATTCAGGATCGTCGTCTACCTGAGCATCAAGCGAGCCAAAATCGCAGTGGAGCGCGCCCGAATTCCCCGTTCCACGCTGGTCAATCAGCAAGATGGGATAATTTTCATTCATCTCATAGAACGCAGATCGAAGTGACGGATACGATTCACGCGCGCCCTGACCAGGACCACCGGCAAGGAAAACGATGGGCATCGCATCATCGACTGTCGTTCTTGCTGGCAACCATGTCAGCGCTAGGCTGATATCACGCGACGGATCACCGGCATGATTCTCAGGCACAGTAAAATCGGCACACCAAGCGCTATAAAAACGTGACTGGCCCTCGGCCACACATTTCTCGAAGGTGATTGCGCCGACCGTACGTACCTCTGCACCCTGTGCCAAAGCCGACAAAACCAGCAGCGAAATACCAAACAGAGTGCGAAATCGGGACATGGCGCTTCCTTGGTCAAACATTAGATTAACAGCACGATGGCTCAAGGCTATGTTAAATTGCGCTCCATTGCGCTTCTTTTGAGATTAACTGAGTCGTTTCATCGCTCAGTAGACACTGGGTAAATTATGGACACACTTGCTCTCTGGCAACAAGTCGCCATTTTCATCATTTTCATCTGGTCGGGATTTGTCCGATCAGGACTTGGTTTTGGCGGAGCAGTGCTCTCCCTCCCCTTTTTACTCCTTGTTACGAATCAGCCCTTAGTTTTTCTTCCGATCATTGCGGTTCATTTACTGGTGTTTTCTTCACTCACGATCCTACAACCATGGCTGCTGGCTACGCTGAGCGGTCAATCCTCAGAGATCACGACTGCGGTTCAATGGCGGCACCTCGGCAAAATCCTGGCGATCACTCTGGTTCCTAAGCTGATCGGGGTGCTCGGTGTTCTGAGCCTTCCCACTGACTTGATCACTGGATTCATCTTCTTTGTGGTACTCGCCTATGGCATCGGATACCTGCTTCAGCGACAACTGATATCGTCACACCCCGTCGTTGACTTGTTGTTACTCATACTAGGCGGCTATGTTTCTGGCACCTCACTCATAGGCGCCCCACTGATCATTGCTGTCATGGCACGCCAACTCAAACGTGAACACCTGCGAGACACGCTGTTTGCACTTTGGTTCGTTCTAGTATCGATCAAGTTAATTGCATTCGCTGCGGCAGGCGTTGATCTGCAGTGGAGCGCGCACCTCTGGCTATTGCCGGCCGCAGCCATCGGCCACTTACTGGGTCTGAAGTTTCACCAATACTCACTCAAGGTCGATCCCAAACGCTTCATGCAATGGATCGGTGGTGCACTGGTTTTAGTGGCCCTAATAGGATTGATTCGGCTGTAAAAAACCGTCTCAACTGCCGCTGTGGATGAAATCGAGGATTAATGGACTCACGAGGTCCGGATGTTCCATCGGAAATAAATGCCCTCCAGTGACTCGGTGCAAACTAAGCTGAGGCTGCGACGCTTGCCAATGTTTGAGCATCGCCGGTGACACAACATCACTGCTTTGACCGACTACGCCGAGTGTTGGCAACGTTACTTTGCGAAGCGTAAACCAAACCCAGGGCGCGCTCATATACACTGCCGCCTCCCACTCTTTCGAGAACCTTAGACGGACATCCCCTGCCTCGCTGTGCTCGAAACCAGCCTGAATATAATCCATCAGTGCCGAATCACTCAGCCCGCTAAAGGCACGCGCGCGCCGATGAAACTCAAACGCCTCGTCGTGGCTTGAAAACGAGTCCGGGCGGCGGAGCGCTTTGGCCACCATCGGCATTTTTAGCTTGCTCCGCCGCGGCAACAATGCGGTCGCAAGTGCTAGGCGGGGGGGCAAAAAGATGGGGTCCAGCAAAATCAGACCTTTACAACTTGCAAGTCGAGGCGAACTAGCCAGCATGGATACCGTCGCGCCGAGGCTATGCCCCATTAACCAAAAGTCAGATTGTTGGTCTTGCAGGTGGAGACGGTAGTCGTCAGCGAAGTGGCGCCAACGCAAGTTTGCTCGGGGTGGAGATGGCAGCCTGAGTGGCGTGTGCTCGTAAGCAGAGACCTCGCAATGCTCACCTAAGGCTTGAAGCAGAGATTGATAGCTGCCTGGGGGGTAGCCGTTGGCGTGCGCAAACACAATTCTTTCGCCACCGTGTCCCGCAAAGTGAGAAATCGCCACACCAACTCCTTAACAAAGGGATTAGTATGGCGGATCTCTACAGCACGCGCCAGTACCGACCCATCACAACTTTTCGAACGCTTGATTCAGCTTAAATCGGCGCGAGGTCACGTATCGCTCGACTTCGGCGACTCTCACAGAAGCCTTGCTCAAACGCTCATCAACTTCGCGAAGCTGCTCTTTTGCTGGCTTTCGGTAGCGAAACGCACTATCACTTGCTGCGTTTGCCGCTTTATTCGAACGCTTTGACTTCGCCTTCCAGCTCTGCCAATCATTCTGATCAGAGGGCTTCGCAATTTGATCGTATTCCGGGGCTAACAACACCCATCCTGCGATATAGGCCCAGAAAGCCAACATACCGGTAAACAGAAAGGCGGCGACAAAAGCAATTCGGACAACCCAGTGCTCAATTCCCCAACTGTCTGCCAAACCGGCAGCAACGCCACCAATTTTGCCTGCCCGAGGATTGCGAAACCAACCCATCCCCCAGCCACTTAATCGATTCTGCCTTAATGCGCGCAGCTCTCTGCGCCATTCAAACGTGTCGTTATCGTACTCAGACATTACTGACCTCCTGACTTATCGTCTGACCAGTGGGGGTGGGTTTGATCTAACAGCGATTCGAGTGTTTCAATTCGGCGCGACAGTGTCTCGCTCTGCGCCAATAGCTGGTCAAGCTGCTCTCGGTCCATGTCACTTAAGCCCTGTGCTGATTTGTTTCTGGAACGATAATGCATTGTGATCCATATCGGTGCCACGATGATCATGAACAAGATCATGGGGACCGTCATAAACCCGAATAACTCAACAAAAAATTCCAATTGAACGCCCTCTTATTCCACTATTTTTTGGCTGATTTAGCCGTTTTTGGGGATACGTTTTTCTCTTCAGCGGCCACCTTTCCAACCGACGCCTTGAGCGCTTCAAGTTCTGAAGTCAGCGCGTCATCGGCAGCCAGCGCTTCAATCTCAGACGCTAAATCAGGTACATGTGCCCCCAGATCAAGTGAGTCCAACTCGCCCTCTAGGCGGTCCATTTTACGCTCAAAATGTTCGAACCGGCTAAATGCAGAATCAAGAGCCTCGCGCTGAATCTGACGCTTCACCCGGATTCTAGATTCCACCGTTCGCTCGCGCATGACAATAGTCTGTTGCCTTGCTTTAGCCTCGCTCAGTTTCGCCTGCAACTGTGCAATCTCATCTTGAAGGTGATCGATATGATCATCTGTTGCCTTGAGCTCGCCCTCTAGCGCATCCAAATCAGCTTGGATCAGCTGCTTCTCTTGTAAGGCCGCTCGAGCGAGATCTTCACGATCCTTGCTGAGCGCTAATCTAGCATTCCCTTCCCAGTGTTGCACCTGACCTTCTAGGCCTTCTATTGAGCGAGTGATTTCTCTTCGCTCCGCCAGGATCTTGGCTGAACTGGATCGCACTTCTATCAGTGTGTCCTCCATTTCTTGGATAATCAGCCTTACCATTTTCTCTGGATCTTCTGCTTTATCTAGCATCGAATTGATATTGGCATTCACGATATCAGATAGCCTTGAAAAAATTCCCATAACATCCACCTCTCATTTTAACGATAATCGAACTGTGATTTTTTAAACTGATGCACTGGTGTGACCCAAGCCAGCGCGTAGCAAGCCGCATGCTGGCGCCCCTCAGAAGTCGTGTGGCTTCCCACCGGCAAACTGAAAGCGAACAACGCGCCTCCCAACAGGGCTGCCCATAAGGCCAAACGGATCGTGGTCACTTGGCGATAGATCATAAACCTTCCCAGCTGCTTTATTCCTGACAACCCTAATGCAGACAGCGTGCCAATATAAAAATACATATACAAATCAACAGGATAACCGAAAAGGCCTACATTAGAGATAGACTCATTAGCGATTAACGCTATTTTTTTGTGCGATTTTGTTTTACTGTTAGCGATATGCGCGAAACAACTCTCATCGGTAGCTCTAATGCAATGGCACATTTGCTTGAGCGTGTGCGGCAGTGCTCGAGCATCCGGAGACCCATTATCGTTGCGGGCGAGCGAGGCAGTGGGAAAGAACTTATCGCCGAGCGACTGCATTATCTCTCGCCCCGCTGGGACAAGCCCTACATCACACTAAACTGTGCGACGCTAGCAGAGAACCTGTTGGAAGCAGAGCTTTTTGGCTATGAACGAGGTGCCTTTACTGGCGCCACGCAGCGCACGCTAGGACGCTTTGAACGCGCACACGAAGGCAGTTTGTTCTTGGATGAAATTGCAACCATGTCGCCACGTGTCCAGGAAAAATGCCTGCGAGTTCTGGAGTATGGTCAGCTCGAGCGTCTTGGCGGCGCTACCCCCATAGAAGTCGATGTGCGAATCATTGCAGCAACTAATGAATCACTGCCTGAATTGGTCGCCGACGGGCGGTTCCGAGCCGACTTACTCGACCGGCTGAGTTTTGATGTTCTCGAGGTACCACCGCTCCGAAAGCGGGGCAATGACATTCTCGAGCTGGCAAACCATTTCGCACTCGCCATGTGCCGGGAACTCAATCGAGACTGGTTCCCTGGATTCAGCGATCACGCGGCGCGGACTCTACTCGAGCATCCGTGGCCGGGCAATGTGCGAGAACTCAAGAACGCTGTGGAACGCTCGCTAGCGCGAAGTGAGATCGATGATCAGATCAATCACATCATTCTGAACCCTTTCACGACTCGAACTACTGAGCGCGCAACTGAGGCATCCAGCGCCCCAGCCGCAATTGAGTACCCTCAAAGCTTAACGCGTCTATCGCAGAGATATGAGCGAGCTTTGCTCGAGCAAGCGCTAAAACACCACCGATACCGACTCAACCAGACCGCCGAGGCGCTCGAGCTCTCGTACCACCAACTGCGCCGACTGATCAGTAAACATAACCTAAAGCCAGATCAGTAATGTCGTTCCTGATGCGCGGGGCACGTGGGGAAATCATCTTCCGGTCGAGTCATACCCCAGTTATTGGCGTCCCACAAGACATTACCGCCCTCGCGTTCAAACCACAATAAACCGCGATCTCGGGCCACTGGTGCAATCGCGTTCATCGTGGCACTGTCGTAAAGTACGCCGTCGATACTCACCTGCTCGACACTATCGGTATGCTGAATATCTGCCAGAGGATTTTTCCCTAGCACGGCGAAATCGGCCAGCTTACCGGGCTCCAGAGAGCCCACCTGATCTTGGATATTAAGATAACGCGCGCCGTCGATCGTCGCTGCCTGTAAAACCTGTTCGGGTGACATGCCGCCCAAAGCCAACGACCACATCTCCCAGTGATAGCCAAGTCCTTGCAGCTGACCATGAGCACCGACCGTGACCAGAACGCCCCGCTCCTGTAAGTCTTTGGCACTCGCCGCTACCGTTTTGAAGAAGAAATCATCGTCTGCCGCTTTTTCGACTCGGCGGGAGCGCGCTGTGAGTTCTGCCAAAGGCGTATACTTACCCAGCAATTCATGATGCCAAACATCGCTCGCTTGATACCAGTAATACTCGCTGTTAAGACCGGCGTAGTTCACCACCAAGGTTGGCGTATAGCCAACCCAGGGGGCTGCAGCCCAAAGCGACAATACATCTTCATAGAGTGGTGCTATCGGTAAGTTATGCTCCAAACCAGTCGCCCCATCAATGAGGTGCGTCAGCTGATTGTAGAAAGTGGCGCCACCTTCGGGATAAACCGACATCCCCAGCTCTGCTGCGGCCTGCATCACGTACTGACGTTGATCTCGACGTGGTTGGTTGTAACTCTTCACCGAAAACGCGCCCTGTTCCTTCAGCCTTGACAGGTGCAGACGTGCGTCATCAAGAGATTGGATATCGACAAAGGAATTCGATTTAGCACCGTAGAGCACCGCACCAGTCGATAACACACGAGGTCCGATTAATCGTCCTGTACGCTGCAACTCGGAGAGCGAGAAAACGGTCTCAGTATTGCTCGATGGGTCGTGCGTCGTAGTGACACCGAAAGCGAGATTCGCCAAATAGCTGGCGTTGGTTTGCGGCAAGGGCGAACTGTAAAAATGACCGCTGTGATGCGCATGAGTATCAATCAAACCGGGGATAATCGTCTTACCTGAGAGATCAAAGCGACGTGCGCTGGCCGGCACACTCACGGTCTCTTTTGGACCAACAGCCACAATTTTATTGCCCTGAACCAGCAGAGTGCCCTGCTCGATAGGCGCCCCCGCCATGGTGATGATTCGGGCGTTTTCGTACGCCAGTAGATCCGTACCGTAATCCCGCGCTTCAGTTAACGGAATCTGCTGAGCAACCGCTTCTGGATCAGGCCCCTCAAGCGCAAGACTGAAATATTGAGAACCCAGCCCCCAGTGCAAGCCAATATCAGACCAATGTAAGTAACGCCCAGCGGAATCACTCACCTGTGTCGACGGGAGCGCGGTATCACTATGACTCAGTGGCTGTATCTTAGCCGACGTCACCATCGGACTAACATACACCTTGAAGTCCTCGCGGTAAGCGATACGGAGTCCAGTGGGTTCTATGGCCCACTCACTCACTCGGCCAAGCTGGTAGTGGTCTCTCTGTTGTTCTCCGGAGCGTCCGACACTCGCCAGAATCCGTTTATCTCCGCCACCATATTCGTAGGCTATTCGTGAGTCTGACTCGATAAATTGCGGGGATCTCGCTTCTCTAACAATACGACGTGCGCTACCGTCTGACTCCGAATACAGATACAAACCGGGCTCTAACCCGTGGTGATATCCCCGGAACCCATTTCCTGAGAGTTTCTCGTAGACGACATCTCCGTTATCGGATACGGCTGGGTTTTGATAGTGACCAGGTGCTGAAGTTACCGTCTCGATCTTTAAGCGAGATCCGGAGTTCTTCCATCGGGCGCGCATGACGTGGCCATAGCCAGCATCACTCCACTGCACATAAGTCAGCCAACGACCATTCTTGCTGAAGCTGGGGGAATACTCAAAGCCATCAAAATCGGTCAAACGTTGCGGCACTGGCTCATCAAGCCGAGTGGTATACAAATGCCCTAAGGCATGAAAGACAATGGCTGAACCATCGGGCACAGTCGACCAGTCGCGCATCATTTTCACATTAATTTCGGACGTAGCCAGTTGCGGCTTGGCCTTCTGAGCCTTGGCAAGCTGCACATCCACTTCCGCCTCAAATGGGATCTCTTTGACCTCCCGGGTGGCTAAGTCAAGCCGATGAATACCGCCGCCCGCCCAAAAAAACAAGGCATCACTGGTGGGGGTCCAGGCAAAGTTTGGATACAAACCAAAAACGGCCCAAACTTCTTGTTGATCATGATCGAGTTTCGAGGACAGTAACTCGTGACGACCTGTCTTCCGGTCATACAGCATCAGCGTCGTCTCAGTTTGAATGCGCTTTACATAGGCGAGGTAGCGACCATCTGGTGATGGTTCCGGACGAACTGCGCCGCCGGGACCGCCAAGCAGAGCAATGTTCTCACCGGTGTTTAAATCCAGCCGTCGGGTCACGTAAATACCTTC
>CBFHJC010000075.1:0-9165 GCA_965656045.1 Aequoribacter sp. | reverse complement strand
GCTGAATGATTGGTGATTGCTCGGCTAACGCCGCCGGGCCTTGCTCGGGTATACCTAGGGCTTTAACGACCCAATCGTTATGCACATTTTTATTGTCATGACCCGCTCCCAGGAATTTAGCTGTTTCGCCCTTTGCAGACAGCAGCGCGAACGCCATATTACAGACCTGGTCTTGTGCAGCCGCATACGCCTCGCCAAAGCCTAGGCTACCGTAATTATCCGCTGTGATATGAGGAATGCCATAGGTGGTCCGCACGATCTCGGCTTGGTAGCGCGGTTCAGCAACTTTCGATTGAGAGCAGCCGATCAGTGATGCAATCAGTAGGCTGAAGAGTGCGCCGGTTTGAGTCATTTTTAGCACCATGGTGAACTTACCTTATGTTATTGTCGTGCCACGCTAACAAAAACAGACCACGAAGCAAAGCACGCAATTAGGAGTGAATGAATGATGGTTGATAACCCCACGACAGTCATGGCCGTGCTATTTGCGTTGGCTGCTATTGGCTTCTGGAGCGAAACTACCAGGTTAGGATCTTATTTGACGGGTACGGTCGTGGTCATTCTATTGGCAATTGTCGCTGCCAATGTGGGTTTCATCCCGCACCAATCAGAGGCCTACGATTTTGTATTTTCGAAAATCGTTCCGGTGATCATTCCGCTATTTTTATTCAAGGCCAATATTGTGCAGATGATGCGCGAAGCTTCGCGATTGACACTGGCTTTTTTGTTGGCAAGTTTTGCGACGGTAGTGGGCGTCTTGATTGCGACCGAACTGGTTGATGTTACCAGCATGCTGTCCGGTCGTCTTGACGCGAATGAGGCTAGAGCAGGTGTTGCTGGTTTATTTACGGCAACGTATATCGGAGGGTCAGTGAATTATGCGGCTTTGGGAGAGATCACGACTTTGGTCGAGGAAGCCTCGTTCTTTAGTGCAGCAACGGCGGTAGATAATGTGTACAGCGCGTTATATTTGACCATTCTGGCATTGCTCCCAGCGTGGCATTGGCTGGCACGCAAGTTTATACCGCTGGCAGAGAACCCTGCGACAGAGAGTGGATTCAAGCCCTCGGAACCAGGGGCGAAACCGATTTCTGCTGCTACGATAGCCTACGCTTTAGCGCTCTCACTGAGTATTGTGGCTGTCTCTGATGCGATTGTTGCGGCGACAGGGGTGAGCATGTACCGGTACGCTATCATCACATTGATCACGGTTGGGTTGGCGACATTTTTACCAAGTATCACCAAGCATTTATCGGGGAGTTTTGAGCTCGGTATAGCACTCAGCATGGTCTTTTTTGGCTCTATTGCTGCGGGTGCTAACGTGAGCGCGGTGATTAGCATTGCTCCAATGCTTATTGTATTTGCGGGCATTTTGTTGGCTGTTCACGCAGTCATACTGTTGGTGATGGGTCGTTGGTTGAAGCTGTCATTACCTGAACTCATCATAGCGTCGAATGCCGCGATTCTGGGCGCCACCACCGCGCCTGCAATGGCTGCAGCGAAGGGCTGGCATACACTAGTGACGCCAAGCGTATTGGTGGGTGTACTCGGTTATGCGCTGGGTACTCTTTTGGGAACCGCCGTTTACCAGTGGCTGTTATGAGGCGATCGCCTTTGTTATTCTGTTTTTTTAATTGACTTGCGAGGTAGTCATGACCGATTTATTCAGTCCCCTGGTGTTGCGCAGCGGCCACGTTATGCCAAACCGTTTTATGTTGGCGCCGCTGACCAACTTGCAAAGTCAGCCCGATGGCGTTTTGGGTGATGATGAGTTCCGATGGTTGACCATGCGTGCTGAAGGCGGATTTGGACTGACCATGACATGCGCCACTTCAATTCAGTATGCCGGTCTTGGATTTCCGGGCCAGCTCGGGGCCTATGGCGATCAACACAAGGCGGGGCTAAAGCGTCTGGCCGAGGCTATTAATCAAGCTGGCAGTCACTCGGTGGTGCAGCTTCATCACGCGGGCATGAGGACGATGGCAGAGGTTGTTGGACATGCGCCATTGTGTCCTTCAGACAATGCCGAAACTGGCGCGCGAGCTATGACCTTAGAAGAGGTCGAGGGGACCATTCAGGCATTTATTGATGCCGCGGTTCGATCCCAAGAGGCTGGCTTTCAGGGTGCTGAAATTCATGCCGCCCACGGGTATTTGGTGTGTCAGTTTCTGAGTCCCGAAATTAATCAGCGCAACGATGCTTATGGTGGATCGGTAGAAAATCGTGAGCGTATGCTGTTTGAAATTATCGACGGTATCAGCACAGCATGTGGCCCAAGCTTTAGCTTGGGGGTGAGGCTGTCTCCTGAGCGATTTGGGGTGCAGATAGACGAGTCCTTGGATTTGGCAGCACGTCTGCTACAGGATCCTCGCTTAGACTACCTAGATATGTCTTTGTGGGATGTATTCAAAGAGCCACAAGATCCGGCTTACCACGGTAAATCCCTTTTGATGCATTTCGCCGAATTACCGAGAGCCGGTGTGGCCCTTGGTGCTGCGGGTAAAATTGTTAATGCACAAGATTGTCGGGCAGTACTCGATGCGGGTCTTGATTTTGTGGTGCTGGGCCGTACCGCAATTTTGCACAGTAATGCTCCGCAGTGCATTGCTGCCGACCCGCAGTTCGTGCCAGTGAAAATACCGGTAACTCGCGACTATCTTGCTGAGCAAGGGCTTGGTGAGGCGTTCATCAATTATATGAGCACTTGGAAAGGGTTCGTTGAGGCGTCATAGCGCTGAATTGCGCTGAGCCTCTAGCTCCGATAAACAAGCCAGCTGGCGCTGCACGATATCGTCTTCGGTGTCGGCGCGCAGGGTGATATGCCCTAGCTTCCTGCCTGCTCGGCTGGCTTTTCCGTACCAGTAGCTGGCAGCTCCATCGACCTGCAAGGGGGCGTTGGAATCGAGAGGCCCCAGTAAATTGACGATGCCAAAGTAGCCCTCGGGCTCGAACGAGACCAGTGGTAATCCGCAAATCGCGCGGATGTGTTGCTCGAACTGAGAACAAAGCCCCGGCTGGCGAGTCCAGTGACCACTGTTATGGACGCGCGGCGCGATCTCGTTGACCAGTACCTTATCTGAGTGCACGAAGCACTCGATGGTTAAGACCCCGACATAATTCAGATGGTCGAGCATTCGAGTCGCGTAGTCTTGAAGTGTCCTGCTGATTTCCGGTGTGATTTTACGGGATGGCGCCACTGACGATATCAATATGCCAGCGCTATGTTCATTGCAGGTGATGGGATAGCACATGAGTTGACCATTCGCGTCGCGCGCCGCAATGATGGATGCTTCGAAGTCAAAGTCTATTTTATTTTCAATCAGTAAAGTCTCGCCCGGATGGGCATTGAGCAGCTCATCGAGCTCCGCGAAAGTTTTGACGCGCCACTGACTCTTACCGTCATAGCCATCGGTTGGATGCTTGACGACCAAGGGAAGTCCAAGACGATCGGCAAAAGTGGTACGACCGGCATCGCTTCGAGCCCAAGGCGCGGTGGGTATCTCTAGCTGATCGAGCATGCTTTTTTCGCGCAGTCGATGCTGTGCGACTTCGATGGCGGCTATTGGGGGATAGATTGGTACCGAAGAATCCCAATGCTGTAACACTTGGAGGTCAACTTGTTCGCGTTCGACGGTGAGTGCGGTGAGCTCACCACACCGAGCCAGAGTGGCGCTTAAATCAGAGCGGTCTATCGGAATGATGTCACCAAGACCCTCGACACAGGTCGTTTCTTCAGAGGGCTCGGCGAGAAAGCAAGTCGCAATGTTCAGTGAGTGTGCGGCTTGCGCCATCATCTGAGCGAGCTGGCCGCAACCGTATATCGCTATCTTCATTATTCAATCTCAATGCCAACGCTGTCGGTGCGCTGTTGCCGCCATTGCCTAAAGCGCTCCCGAAGTGAGTGATCACTAATCGAAAGCATTTGAGCCGCCATAACGCCCGCATTAAAAGCGCCGGCAGCGCCCACCGCTTGAGTTGCGACGGCTACTCCGCGAGGCATCTGTACGATTGAGAGAAGCGAATCAAGTCCGCTGTTAAACCGAGTCTCGACCGGTACAGCGATGACTGGAAGCGGTGTCATGGCAGCAATCATGCCGGGTAAGTGAGCAGAGCCGCCAGCACCGGCAATAATAAGGTCAACACCGTGGCTTTCTGCCTGGGTGGCGAAATCATAGAGACGCTGCGGCGTACGATGAGCGGATACAACAGCGCTGCAATATTCAATTCCGAGTTGGTCGAGCACGGTAGCTGCTTCTTGCATGGTTGGCCAGTCGGATTGCGACCCCATAACAACGGTGACGCGCGCGAAGGACAGATCGGACATGCTAGTTCCCCAGTTGAGCAATGTTCAAGTATACGGGAATTGCGACCAATACGTTAAATGGAAAAGTAATAGCGAGTGAGGCTGTGATCGCCAATGCATTGTTGGCTTCTGGAAGCGCACTCCTCATGGCGGCAGGCACCGCTATATACGAGGCACTGCTACCCAAAACCATCATCAGGAATACCCCGCCAACGCTGAGCTCGAGTACTGAGCTACCCAACCAGTAAGCAATACTTGCACTCACGAGCGGCATAGCAATCGAGAACGATAACAAAAAGGCGCCTTCCCGTCGGATATCCGCAATTCGGGTTGCGGCTTGTCTGCCCAGTTCAAGGAGGAATAAGGCGAGCACGCCATGGAATAAATCGCCAAAGAAAGGCAGCAAGCGTTCGGTCCGCTCGGCACCCCAAGCGCCAATCAATAAACCTCCGATAAGTAGCAGGACGCCCTCATTCAGGAACATTTCATGTACTGCTTTACCAAAAGCCTTAGAAGAGAATATACCGGGTTTTGCGATAGCCAAACCCGCTAGAATTGCAGGTATCTCGAGCAGAGCGACAAACAATGGGAAGTACGCTTCATAGCTTATATTGAGTCCTTCAAGCACCGCGACTGCGACCGCATAGGTCGCTACCGAGACTGAGCCATAGTGGGCGGCTGTGCTAGCTGCATCGATCCGGGACCAGCCACCGAGCGTTCGCAAAATAGGATAGGCCAAAAACGGAAGGCAGAATCCGAATGCAATAACAATGAGTGACTGCGGCAGAATCGTGGCAAGCGGGTACTGAGTGAAGGCAATGCCCCCTTTAATGCCAATCGCCAGAAGCAGGAACTGCGTGCATCCGCGATAAATGGCTTTGGGGATTTCAAAGTCGGCTTTACACCAAGTGGCAATAGCCCCGAGTAAAAAGAAAGCGACAACGATATCGAGTTGCATGATGCCGGTTACCGACCCGTCGCTATGTTCGCAGTAGACTGCTTAGAGTGCTGCGGTCGAAGATTCAGAAGAAAGATGCCAAGACCACACAGCATCAAAGCCGGTTCGGCCAGGTCTTGCGACCAAGTCACCCATCCTGCAAGTCCGATTAGCAATCCTGTCACTAAACCAAAAAGTTGTGCTCGAATCATAATGATGCCCTCTTAGCGATGGGGCGCAGTATGACCATCATTCTGAATAGATTAAACTAGATAATTATTATAGTATCGATAGACTTTAATCTATTAAGAGTTTGTGATGTCAAATCGTGTTCATGCCAGCATAGGCACAGTGCGACAATTAGAAATTCTCCTCGCCGTCTATGAAGAGCGGAGTTTTACGAAGGCCGCAGCGCGTTTGTTTTTAGCGCAACCCAGTGTTTCGATGCAGCTCTCTAAACTAGCGGATACAGTCGGTTTGCCTCTGTATTACAGTCATGCCAGACAAGTTTTTTTTACCGAGGCTGGCGAGATCATGGTGAAACATGCGCGCGATATTTTGCGGGATTATCAATACCTTGACTTAGCACTGTCACGATTGCGAGGGGGTGAGTCTGGGCGGGTTAGTATTGGTCTGGTGACCACGGCTAAGTATTTTATTCCGCACTTGATTGGGCCTTTTGCAGAGTCGCACCCTGCTATTGAGCTGTCTTTGAAGATCGGCAATCGACAGGAAATGATAGATCGAGTGGATAGTGACACCGATGATTTTTATGTGTTTAGTCACCCGCCGAAAGATCAGGCACTTGAGTTGATACCCTTCTTGACCAATCGTTTGTGGCCAGTAGCACCCGAGAGTCACCCTTTGAGTGCGCAGTCAGAAGTGACGCTCGACGAGTTTATGGCAGAGCCATTTTTGTCACGCGAAGTCGGCAGCGGGACTCGTTACAGCATAGAAGCGTTCCTCGCCGAGCGGGGATTCAGCTTGTCGCCCAGAATGACGATTGAAAGTAACGAAGCGATCCGGCATGCCGTGTTATCGCGTTTAGGTGTATCGATCGTCAGCGAGCACACACTTAATTATGGGGGCGAGCAGGGACTCTCTGTTTTGAATGTAGAGGGGTTCCCGATTGAATCTCGCTGGTATCTCGTTCGTCGGCTTGCTCGTCCGCTCTCTCCTGCCGCTGCGGCGCTAGCTGAGTGTCTTATTCAGCGTCAGCAGAACATCGGAAGAATCGAATAGGTCTTCTACACTTTGCTCAAAAACCGCACCGAACTTGAATGCCAGCGGCAGACTGGGATCGAATTTTCCGGTTTCGATCGCATTAATCGTCTGCCGAGACACGCCAACGCGGTCAGCGAGTTGAGATTGAGTGAGGCTCTTTGCTTGACGATGTTCTTTGATTCTATTTTTCATACGTAGCGCTGATTATTCAATAGCATCGCTGCCAGATAGGTGAGCCCCATAAAAATCACAACCACACTGATTTCAGCGTCTACTGAGATAATATCGGTGGTGTCCAAGAGCGAGTAAGCGAGACCAAAGACTAGCACTAAGCCCAACGTTAAAGCCATTGACTCGAGTTGTATCTTTTGTTGCAACTCATCGAGTGATCTTAAATGGATGATATTCGCATGAATCATTCCAATACCAGAGAGCACCGTGAGTCCGATGGCGACTAATGTGACAGAGGCCTGTTCTTGCCACACAATGAGTGGACCGAAAGAGGCGAGCGCCTGGCAAATTAGCCAAATTAAAGTCCAAAGTGCTAGGCGTTTGGTGGCTTGCTTCGTGTTCATGATAATCTCCTGTGTCAAGTTTTGTTGACATTATAAGTGGGCAGCCCCATCTGATGTCAAGCAAACTTTACTTTTATCTTGGTCGATTCGTTTTGCTTGTGACAGACCCGTTTTCAGGAGGGAATTGCGCTTCGATTGCGGAAGACTTTATGCGACACTCTTGTTATCAGAGCTATTGATCAGCAGGAGAAGAAAAATGACAGCGACCCCCAATAAGGCCAGTTTTCACCATATGAAAGACGGTACTCTAGAAGACTGGCAAGCGATCGCGGCAGAAATGCGCCCATTCCAAGCGGGTTTAGCCGATCGAATGCTAGACCATTTGCGCGTGTTAGAGGGAGACTGTGGTGGTTTTGCAGTGGATCGTCTCACTCACAGTCTGCAGACCGCGACCTTAGCTCATCAAGATGGCAAAGACGAAGAATACGTGGTCTGTGCCTTATTACACGATATTGGGGATACTTTGGGCCCCTACAATCACGCGGATATCGCCGCCGTTTTTCTTGAGCCTTTTGTATCAGAAGCAAATCATTGGATGATCAAGCATCATGCAATTTTCCAGGGGTACTACTTTTTCCACCACCTCGGTTTAGATCGAAACATGCACGAGCAATTTAAAGATAGCCCCCACTATGCGCGCACCAAGGAGTTTATTGAGCGCTACGACGCGCCCGCATTTGATCCAGATCGAGAGACTTATCCGCTGAGTTTCTTTGAGCCAATGGTGCGTAGAGTGTTCGCGCAACCGGTGCGATCTCTTTATAAATAGGTCGCATAAGTTGTGGTGTTGGCGAGCTATCCCAGTCGGGCGCTCGCTTTACCATTTGCGGCGCTCGAATTTCTCTTCCTGTTTTTCGCGTCGTCGAACGATTGCAAAATAGACGATCCCGATGACCGCGCCCGCGACAATCATGGCTCCCATCATCGGTTCTTTGGCTCTGCGATGACGGCGGTACCATAAGCCATAATTTCGACAGCTCCCTGCGAGACCATTGCGGTACTGACACGGAAACCAATCACGGCATTGGCGCCAAGCCGCAATGCATCTTCTTGCATTCGGTAAATCGCCTCTTCACGGCCTTCGGCCAGCAATTCGGTGTAGCCTTTGATTTCACCGCCAACAATGTTTTTGAGTAAGGCGGCAATGTCGCGACCGATATGTTTCGCTCTCACAGTCGATCCGCGTGCCAGTCCCAAGACCTCAGTCACCTCGTGCTGGGGTAGGTGGTCAATGGTTGTGATGAGTGCAGCTGTCATAGCGTGGGTCTCAGAGAAGGTTCAAAGCCATAAATATTAAGGTAGCGAAGGATATGAGCCACACAATCGTGCGCACGTACACGATATTGAATAGATAACAGGGGACATATAAGGCTCTAGCGATGAGCCAAATCCACGCAGCTTGTTCTAGGTCTGTTTCTGTTACGATCGCGAGGAGGCATAGGGCCAGAAATGGCGCAAGACTCTCTTGCAGATTGGCCCCGGCTCGTTGAATCCGCCCCTGTAATACAGAGCTTTCAATTGTGTTATCTCTGCTTGAAAGCAGATACTTTAGGTCACTCAAGCGCGTACTCGCGGGCAGCGCCCACAACTGTATGACGGCTAGTGCTAGGCTATAAATGATAGGTTCAACCATAAAACAATTCTCAGTGATGTGTATTGGGTAAGGCGCTTCTTTGATTCATTCATGGATCATCAAGGGCAGCACAATACCTTAAATGTAACGGGTAATCAGCGGCCACACAATGGGCACCCAAACAGCAAGCCAGATAAGCAGAGCCAGAGTCACCGCGAGTGAGCCCAAATCCTTTGCCAATCCAGATAAAGAATGATGTTCTGTGCTGATCCGATCAACGACCACTTCGATGGCGGTATTGAGCGCCTCAACCATCAGTACTAGGAGTGTCACGGCAACCATGATACTCGCTTGTAGGGGCGAAGAAGCGATAAAGTAAACGCTTGGCAAGAGGATGAGTGCGAGCACGGACTCAAGCTGGAACGCCTCCTCGTGCCTCAGCAGCCAGCGCAAGGCGCGACCTGAATTCACTAGGGTATACAGTAGCCGCGTTAACCCACGTCGCTTTGTTATCGTTTGAGACATAGTGCTGGTCCTTTCCTTTCCTTGCCTG
>CBFHJC010000074.1:0-9238 GCA_965656045.1 Aequoribacter sp. | reverse complement strand
AGGCACCCGCTGAGGAAGCACCTGCTGAAGAGGCACCTGCTGAAGAAGCTCCTGCAGAGGAAGCACCTGCTGAAGAGGCACCTGCTGAGGAAGCACCTGCTGAGGAAGCACCTGCTGAGGAAGCACCTGCTGAAGAGGCTCCTGCCGACGAAGAGAAGAAAGACGCTTAGGCAGATGCCAGAGGCATTCGGTTATAATCGCCCACTTCGGTGGGCTTTTTTATGGGGTCGGTAAGAGATCAATGTCTACAAATACTCGCGATTACCACTTTGACCTCCCAGCTGAGTTGATTGCCCAGTACCCCTTGGCAGAGCGCAGTGCCTCTCGCTTGATGACGGTCGACAAGTCCTCAGGTGCAATCGCCCACAAGACTTTTGTTGATATTGTCTCTTTGCTTCGCCCAAATGATCTTTTAGTGTTCAACAATACTCGAGTTATTCCTGCCCGTTTGTTTGGTCAAAAATCGACCGGTGGACGCATCGAGATACTGATTGAGCGCATTGTTAACCAGCATACGGTGCACGCGCACATTCGCTCGAGTCGCAGCCCAAAGCCCGGCGCTATGCTGTCTATATTCAATCGCGAGAGCGATGCAATCGAGGCCCAATGGGAAGTGATTGATCGACTGGGGTCGCTCTTTGTTATTAGCAGTGCCGACCAACCGATTGCGCCGATGATAGACCGCTGCGGTCATATGCCATTGCCACCCTATATTGAACGTCCTGATGAGCTTGCTGATCAAGATCGTTACCAAACTGTTTATGCGAAGCGAGAGGGCGCAGTCGCGGCGCCGACGGCCGGGTTGCATTTCACTCACGAAGTGCTCGATGCGCTGGCGAGGGCGCAAGTGGCGACGACCGAGATTACCTTGCATGTTGGTGCTGGTACGTTTCAGCCAGTCAAAGAAGCCGACATTCGATCACATGAGATGCACTTTGAATGGCTTGAAGTGCCTCAGGAGGTCGTGGACGCGGTCAATTCTGCGCGCGCTTCAGGCGGGCGGATCATTGCAGTAGGTACCACGGCTGCAAGAGCGCTAGAGGCCGCGAGCCAATCTGGCGAATTAAGCGCTTACCAAGGGGATACCAATATTTTTATGTATCCTGGGTATACCTTCCGAGCGATTGATGGTTTGGTCACCAATTTTCATCTGCCAGAATCAACGCTGATCATGCTAGTCAGTGCACTGGCGGGCCGAGAGCCTATTTTAGAGGCGTACCGTGAAGCTGTACGGGAGCGCTATCGATTCTTCAGCTATGGCGATGCCATGCTCATTACCTAGGCGACACAATGATCTCAACCAGCTCAGAACTCACGTTTCACTATAGCCATACGGATGGGTATGCCCGCAGGGGCGCGCTCGAATTCAAACGCGGTACAGTTCAAACACCGGCTTTTATGCCTGTGGGTACCTACGGCACCGTAAAGGGCATGACACCAGACGATGTTCGCGCCACGGGTGCCCAGATTGTATTGGGCAATACCTTTCATCTCTGGCTACGCCCTGGGACTGAGATCATCAAACAACATGGTGATCTCCACGACTTTATGGGCTGGCAAGGCCCAATTTTGACCGATTCAGGTGGGTTTCAAGTATTCAGCTTAGGGGCAATGAGAAAAATCTCTGAGCAGGGCGTCGCGTTTCAGTCACCCGTTGATGGCAACAAGGTCTTTCTTGACCCCGAGGCTTCGATGCAGATTCAGCGTGACTTGGGTAGTGATATCGTCATGATTTTTGACGAGTGCACACCTTATCCAGCGGATCACAGTGTGGCAAAAGCGAGTATGGAGCTCTCTCTTCGATGGGCGCAGCGCAGCAAAGTCGCACACGAGGGTAATAGCTCGGCTCTGTTTGGAATTGTACAGGGTGGCATGTATCACGACTTGCGTTTGGCATCTCTGGCAGGACTGACCGAACTTGATTTTGATGGGTACGCCATTGGTGGTCTTTCTGTGGGCGAGCCTAAGCACGAGATGCTGCAGGTATTAGATGATCTAAAGGATCACTTGCCAGCCCACAAGCCCCGCTATTTAATGGGTGTAGGGACGCCTGCTGATTTGTTGGAGGGCGTAAAGCGGGGCATCGATATGTTTGATTGCGTGATGCCGACCCGTAACGCTCGGAATGGGCATTTGTTTACCAGTCAAGGTGTGGTGAAGCTCAGAAACGCGAAGTATCGGCACCAGACGAGTGCGGTGGATCCTCAGTGCGATTGTTATACGTGCCAAAACTTTAGTGCGGCATACTTGCATCATTTGGATAAGTGTAAGGAAATTTTGGGGTCACAGCTCAATACAATTCACAATTTACGCTACTATCAAAATCATATGGAAGCCATACGGCGTGCGATTGAAACGGGTACGCTTGAAGACTTTAGTCGCCGTTTTTATGAATCTCAAGCGCCAGTGGCGGCAGTCTAGAACACTATGAAGAAACTGATTTACACTGTTCCTGAAAGTCATCTTGAAAGTACCAAAGTGGCTCTCTTCGGGGCAGGTGCGGGAAAGTTAGGGGACTACGAGCACTGCTGTTGGCAAGTACTTGGGCAGGGTCAATTCAAGCCGAGTGTGAATGCCAATCCGTTCATTGGGCAACTAGGTGAAGTGACCCAGCTCCCTGAATACCGCGTAGAAGTAATATGTGACGATAAGTCTCTTGCACCCGCACTAACGGCTTTAAGAGAGGCTCATCCGTATGAAGAGCCCGCTATTGATATCGTGCAATTGATCAATCCACAGGATCTAGGGATATGAGCAAGCAGTCTGAAACAAGCGCAAGTGATTTATTCGCGGCTGAGGCGATTCGATCTCCGTGTGTTGCGATTTGTGCTCTCGACGAAAACGATATTTGCGTCGGTTGCTATCGCTCAGGGTCAGAAATTACAGACTGGTTTATGGCAGACGCACAGGGCAAACGAGACATTATTGCGGCGGCAGCGCGACGCCGCCGAGAGGCCGGATCGACCGGACTGAGCTAGCGGTGCTGTGCCGCTCGGACCGACTGAATCACATTGCTGTCGAGTTTTAAGGTTTCGAGCGAGTGTTCTCCGATCACCAGACCCACGTTGCCATCCGGAAATGACTCGAGCACCTCTAAAATCAGACCACTCACGGTTCTCGGCCCTTCGGTCGGTAACGACCAATCCAAGGCTTTGTTCACATCTCTGATCGAGGCATTACCCAAGATCACATAACTCCCATCGGCTTCGCGGGTAATGTAATCCTCTTGATCGATCATACTAGAGGTGAATTCCCCCACAATTTCTTCAAGGATATCCTCGAGCGCGACTAAGCCCATGACATCGCCGTACTCGTCCACCACTGTTCCAAGACGCAATTTTTGCTTTTGAAAATTGAGCAGCTGAGTATGGAGTGGCGTATTTTCAGGGACAAAATAAGGCGGGTCCATCTCGCGCAAAAGCGCGTCTCTATTCAAGCCTTGAGCTTCGATTATCCGGCTGATGTTGCGCATGTGCAGGATACCTTCGATTTGATTGATATCATCTCGCCACACCGGCAGACGAGTGTGCTCAGAGGCCTGAATGGTCTTCATAATCTCTTCATCAGTATCGTCAAGGTCAATGCCATAGACCTCGTTCCGGGGCACCATGATGTCGTCTACGGTCACTTGCTCTAGATCGAGTATGTTGATGAGCATACCTCGGTGCCGAGTTGGGATCATTCTGCTTGATTCGTTGACAATGGTGCGCAACTCATCAGACGAGACCGCCTCATCACTGCCTTGCTCGGGATCAACCCCCAAGATTTTGAGCAATCGATTCGTGATTGAATTAATGCCCCAGACCACGGGGCGCATGACCCTCATTAGTGGCAGTAAGATGATTGTGGCTGGGAAGGCGACTTTCTCGGGATGCAAGGCGGCGATTGTTTTGGGCGTAATCTCAGCAAAAATAAGAATGACCAGGGTGAGAACCAATGTGGCAATGGCAATGCCGGCGTCGCCATAGAGCCTTATCGCTATGACAGTAGCAATAGCCGAGGCGAGAATATTCACTAAGTTATTACCGATCAGAATCAGGCCGATTAGGCGATCGGGGCGCTCTAGTAGTTCACTCGCCCGTTCCGCGCCTCGATGTTTTTGATTCCGTAAATGTTTCAGGCGGAAACGATTTAACGACATCATGCCCGTCTCTGAAGACGAGAAAAATCCAGACAGCACGATGAGTATCAAAAGAGCCAGAAATAAGAACTCTAGGGGCGCTTCGTTCAACGCGGGTGGGTATCCTTGTGGCTTAAGGCAAAACAGTGTGCGCAAGTTTTTCGGCTGACGCAAGTCCAAACGTTCCGAAGTTTCATTCCTAAAGGATCCATTCCAGCACTAATTTCGACCCATAATAGGCTAGCAGGATCAAAGCAAATCCGATGAGTGTCAGCTTAACCGCTGAACGTGAACGCCATCCCAGATAGTGATGTCCCCACAAGAGGCTGGCATAGATCAGCCAGGCCAAGATCGTGAATACCGTTTTGTGGGCTACGTGTTGTGCGAGCATATCGTCTAAAAATAAGAAGCCCGACAAGATCGAAAAACTCAAAAGTAAGAACCCGATTAATAAAAGTTCGAACAACAGCCGTTCCATTTTCTGCAAGGGTGGGAGCCACTGGGTGAGGCCTAGGTTGTTGTGAGCCCGAAGTCTGCGGTCTTGAATCGAGACAATAATGGCTTGCATGGCCGCCATGGCAAGTAACGCGTTGGCTGCGAGCGAACCTGCGATATGGACGATGGTGCCGGGTTGCAGTGCTAATGGTGAGGCAGTATTTGGGCCTATTGCCGCAATCAAAACTGCTAACGCGGAGAGTGGGAATAGCCCGATCAGTAAAGTTTGCAAGGGTCGCAAGGCCAGCAGAACTAAGGTAGCGATGTTGGTCATGAGAAATGCCAGTGACGACGCATCGACGAGTGAAAGCGCACTGGTCGTTTGACTGGATACCTGAGCGCCCATGACAGACGCGTGGAGGAGCACCGCGATGACTCCGAGGAGCGCGCTGCGCTTCGATAAGCGCCCCTTATTCTGAGGAGCGAAGCGTAACTGCCACGCTGCTGCCACGAGATAGGCAACGATCGTGAGTGCTACTAAGCCGATGTCAATCATGGGTGTGGGCGCAGACCTTAGGTTGGCGTATAATCACCCTTTGTACCCAGATCCACGCGTTTAATCAATAGGGCGTTCTCGCTCGAGAGGATTTCATGTTCCAAAGTCTGTCAGATAGGCTTGCCGCGTCACTCAAATCGATCACCGGTAAAGCCAAGCTCAGTGAAGATAATATCCAAGGCACCCTGCGCGAAGTTCGCATGGCGTTGTTGGAGGCTGATGTTGCATTGCCTGTCGTGAAGCTCTTTACCGAGGCGGTAAAGCAGCGCGCGTTGGGGCAAGAGGTTGCGCAATCGCTTAGTCCGGGCCAAGCATTTCTGAAAATCGTACAGTCAGAGCTCGAAGCGACCATGGGTTCGGCCAATGAGTCACTTAATTTGGCGACTCAGCCGCCAGCAGTGATCTTGGTGGCTGGTTTGCAGGGCGCGGGGAAGACGACTTCGGTGGCAAAGCTTGCGCGTCGTCTGATCGAGCATGATAAGAAAACTGTCTCGGTGGTGAGTGCCGATGTCTATCGGCCGGCTGCGATCAAGCAACTGGAAACACTGGCTCAGGAAGTGGGTGCCCGTTTTATCCCGAGTGATGTTAGTGAGTCCCCTGTCTCCATCGCTCAAAATGCACTGCAGCGAGCTAAGACGCAATTCAGTGATGTGCTCATCATCGATACCGCGGGTCGACTTGCGGTTGATGATGCGATGATGTCAGAAATCCAAGCTCTGCATGCTGCGATCAAGCCCATTGAAACTTTGTTTGTGGTAGATGCGATGACCGGACAAGACGCCGCGCTCACTGCGAAGGCCTTTGGGGATGCGTTGCCGTTAACTGGCGTCATCCTCACCAAGGTCGATGCCGATGTAAGGGGTGGTGCAGCTCTATCGGTTCGCTCGATCACGGGGAAACCGATTAAGTTCTTGGGCGTTGGTGAGAAGACCACAGCGCTCGATCCATTCCATCCAGACCGGATTGCTTCACGAATTCTCGGAATGGGCGATGTATTGTCGCTGATCGAAGAGGCAGAGCAGAAGGTCGATAAAGTCAAGGCCGAGCGGCTCGCTAAGAAGATGCAGTCGGGCAAGCGTTTCGATTTAGAAGACTTCAGAGATCAGTTGCAACAAATGTCGAAAATGGGTGGCATGACGGGGATGCTCGACAAGCTACCAGGCATGGGTGCTATTGCGCAGAACGCTCAAGCCAATATGGATCCCAAGATGTTTATCCGAATGGAAGCGATGATCAACTCGATGACCCCGAAAGAGCGCCGCAATCCCGATGTCATCGTAGGGTCACGAAAACGCCGAATTACTGTGGGTTCCGGCACGCAAGTTCAAGACTTGAATCGATTGCTCAAGCAGCACAAACAGATGCAGAAGATGATGAAAAAAATGAAAGGTGGTGGGTTAGAGAGAATGATGAGAGGGATGGCCGGCAATCAGCCCAAGGGTGGCGGTTTCCCATTTCGATAGTTCGGCTAGAAAACCCCTAACTTCTTTACAATCAGGCTTTCAAAGCCGCTCATTTTTCCGTATGATACGCGCCTTTCTGGCGAAGCAGTCAGTGATGTCCCCTGCGCACATGGGTGTGGCGGGTGTATGAAGTGAACAGGAACTTATTATGGTTACAATCCGATTGGCAAGAGGCGGCGCTAAAAAGCGTCCATTTTACCACTTTACCGTTGCGGATAGCCGCAAATCTCGCAATGGCCGATTCATTGAGCGGGTCGGATTTTTCAATCCAACAGCGCGTGGCCAAGAAGAGCGTCTTCGCGTTGACTTTAGCCGTGTTGAGTACTGGCAGAGCCATGGTGCACAGGTGTCTGACCGCGTACAAAGCTTGCTAAAAGAGGCGTCAACAGCGGTTCAGGCTTAATACTGAATGGCTGATGATCTCATTACCGTAGGGCAAGTGCTCGGAGCGCATGGGATCAAAGGGTGGGTGAGAGTGCGCTCTTACACAGACCCTGAAGAACAGTTGTTTGAGTATCAACCACTGTTCTTGAATTTGCCCTCAGGCTCGGTGCTACTTGAGTTGGAAGGGTTGAAAAAATTGACCAAGGGATGGTCCTGCAAGCTCAAGGGCTATGACGATAGAAATGCGGCAGAACTTTTGCAAAGCATTTCAATCGTAATGTCTGAAGAGCAACTTCCGACCCTGGGTGAGAAAGAATATTATTGGCGTGATTTGATTGGCGCCACGGTCGTGAGCTTAAACCAGCAGTGTCTGGGAAAGGTGAGCTCGCTACTCGAGACGGGTGCAAGCGACGTTTTAGTGGTCGACCCTTGCGAGGGGAGCCTTGATCAGCGTCAAAGGCTGATCCCGTTTGCGCTCGACCGAGTGGTGGTGTCAGTGGATACATTGCTGCGCCAGATACAGGTAGATTGGGATCCGGAGTGGTGAAGAGCCCAGAGTCTGCGATGCAGATGGTGCTGGTCACGCTTTTCCCAGAGATGCTAGAGGCATTAACGGGGTTCGGTGTCACTGCGCGGGCATGTGAGCAGGGAGCGGTCAAACTGAGTGCCGTTAATCCGCGAGATTTTGCTTACAACAAGCATCGCTCGGTAGATGATCGGCCTTACGGTGGCGGTCCCGGTATGGTGATGGCTGTCGAGCCGCTCCAGGGCGCTATAGCACATGCCAGAGAGCGAGCGCCGGGTGCACGTGTTATATACATGTCGCCGCAGGGCGAACCGCTCACTCAAGAGCGAGTCAAAGCGCTGGCGGAAATGGAAAGTTTAATCTTCGTAGCAGGACGCTACGAGGGTATCGACGAGCGGTTATTAGCCGCCGAGATCGATGAAGAGATCTCGATTGGCGATTACGTGCTCAGCGGTGGTGAGTTACCAGCGATGGTCGTAATGGATGCGGTTTGTCGTCGGTTGCCGGGTGTTTTGGGTCATGAGCTCTCGGCAGAGCAAGACTCTTTTGAGCATGGCTTGCTGGATTGTGATCACTATACACGTCCAGAGGTCTACAACGGCGTGAGTGTGCCGCCGGTGTTGCTAGGTGGCAACCACGAAGAGATTCGACGTTGGCGCCTGCAGCGGGCGCTCGGAAGAACGTGGGAGAGACGACCGGAGTTACTCAAAAGAAGAGTGCTCAGTGAAGAAGAGACAATATTGTTAAACGAGTATAAAGCTCAGAACAAACAGAATTAAATCATCAGAATCCACCGATGGATTCGTCGAGGAGTAGCGTAATGAACGGTAATACTATTATTTCTCAGCTCGAAGCTGAGCAGATGGGTAAAGAGATTCCTGACTTTAGCCCAGGCGACACGGTCGTGGTTCAAGTTCGAGTGAAAGAAGGGGCTCGTGAGCGATTACAGGCTTTCGAAGGCGTTTGTCTTGCGATTAAAAATCGTGGTTTGAACTCTGCGTTCACGCTCCGGAAAATATCGCATGGGGTTGGCGTTGAACGAACTTTTCAAACCTACAGCCCTCTGCTAGAAAGCATTTCGGTCAAGCGCCGCGGTGATGTTCGTCAGGCTAAGTTGTACTACTTGCGTGAACTTAGCGGTCGAGCAGCACGAATCAAAGAGAAGCTCTCTCGCTAAGCCGTCGGGTGCGTCTTCGGCGCACCGAATGGTTCTTCTAGCTAAACGCCAATTCGTTGGCGTTTTTGCGTTGTGGGGTGTTAAATAAAGCGGGTTTTCCGTGTGCCGCACAGATGTCGAATACAACGAGGCTTGGTATTGGATACGTCGTCAGACATCGAAGTTTTTCTTGACGCCCTATGGATGGAGCGAGGACTTTCTGATAACTCCCTGTCGGCTTATCGTAACGACCTCAAGCAATATGAGTTGTGGTTACAGCATGCTGAAAACGGGGGCTCCCTGCGATCATCTGATGCTGCCATTTTGCAGCGTTACCTCGGCTATCGACTCACCCAGGGTCGTTCGCCCAAATCAACCGCTCGACTCTTATCTTGCCTGCGAAATTACTATCGGTATGCGCTGAGGCAGGGCTGGTGTGACAGTGATCCCACGGCCGAAGTGGATTCCCCCAGAATGGGGAGGGCGCTGCCGAAAACCCTATCAGAAAAAGAAGTGGAATCCTTGTTAGATGCACCTGATACCGCGGTAGCGATCGAGATGAGAGACAAGGCTATGCTCGAAATCTTATATGGTTGTG
>CBFHJC010000073.1:0-9311 GCA_965656045.1 Aequoribacter sp. | reverse complement strand
TAAAGTTGCAGCAACGAGGCCCCAGCCTCACGCTTTTGCTGCGCGGAGTTTTGATCTGAGACGCCGCCGACACCAATGATCGGTATAGAACCCGCTAGATGCCCATGTAGCTTTTGAATAATGTCGGTCGATTTATCGCGCACAGGCAACCCACTCAAACCACCTGCCTCTGAGGCTTTTGGATGATCACCCAAACCTGACCGATCAATCGTCGTATTAGTCGCAATAATGCCATCAACACAAGCCTCTGCAAGGGTATCAGCGACCGCATAAAGGTCATCATCGGTCATATCGGGTGCAATCTTCACCACCAAGGGCACTTTCCGACCCTGCTCCGCATCGAGCCTGCTGCACTCTTCACGGAGGCTCCCAACGAGTCGACGGAGCGCCTCGCCAAACTGAAGCTGGCGGAGATCTGGCGTGTTGGGTGAACTGAGATTGACGGTAATGTAGTCTGAGTAAGGATGCACCTGGACCAAACAACGCTGATAGTCGCTTAGAGCATGCTCCAGTGGTGTCGTCGCGTTTTTACCAATATTGACGCCAAGTACCCCGGTGTAACGGCGCTGCCGGAGCCTTCGAACCATGTGGTCGAGGCCCTTATTGTTAAACCCCATGCGGTTAATGATAGCTTGATGCTCGGGCAGCCGAAACAACCGAGGTTTAGGGTTACCGGGTTGCGGTCTCGGTGTCACCGTGCCCACTTCAATAGACCCAAACCCCAGAGCTCCGAGCGCGTCGATATGGTCTGCGTTTTTATCGAGGCCCGCAGCCAAGCCAATGGGATTAGCAAACTCGAGACCCATGCAGACCTGGGGATCAGGCTCGACTGCACCAGCCACTAGCCCGCTCAACCGAAGCGCCCACAAGCCATCTAAGCCCGCCATCGACACCGCGTGCGCTGACTCGGGCGACAGTAACTGAAGTAATCGATTCGCTAATGGCATTCGCGAGGACCCATAAAGTGAAGAGCTCGCATGCTACTGCGACCGTGCGATTCGAGCAAGCTCGGCGAGCTCTCGAGTCACCACCGTAAACACTGCAAAATCAGGGATTTCAACAGACTTCAACTGAGCGATCACATCGCACCACCGCGCTTGAATCGGCCCTAAACTCACCAGCCATGACTGCAAGCGCTGCTCAAGCTCGTCAAGCTCGCTCGTCCCCACTGTCATAAACTGAGTCGCCAGTGATAATTGGAGGGCCCCAACCTCTTCTAGGTAGCTGTCACGAGCCTGAACCCGCCATTCACTGTCAACAGCAACGCCCTCTAAAGACAACAGCAGATAATTCAGTTCCAATACTTT
This sequence comes from Aequoribacter sp., assembly GCA_965656045.1. Lineage (GTDB taxonomy): Bacteria > Pseudomonadota > Gammaproteobacteria > Pseudomonadales > Halieaceae > Aequoribacter. Next base: position 8,004 of record CBFHJC010000073.1, on the reverse strand, counting down.
CCCTAAGCCAAAATACACTTGCGCAAGACCTAACAAATCGAGCCCATTGAGCTTGGCTGACTTTATGAGTCCCGGCATGACATGAGCCTGATCGATGCATACCAACCGACGAGCCAGATCAGAATCGTCCACTAATTCAGTCAGCGACTGCTGCTTCTCGATCGTGTGAATCCGACTTTCCGGGGTGATTAACTCGGGGTACTCTGCGATTAAGAGATCGACACCGGCTTGATACTCTTCAACCAAGTCTTTCACCGTCGCACCCTGAACCCGATTCCTGAGAAACCAGCGCAAGCAGCGCTTTAACATCTGTGCATACGCCAGCAACAGCGGATAAATATCAGTTTGCGGTGACGCAGGCGCAATCTTAGACAGCGACCGCCATTGCCCTCGAGCATCAAAAATCTCGGTTACCACAGCATAATACTGGGCCACCTCAAGCGCAGTAGCACCGGTCGCATTGCGCTGTCGATACAGCACATTAGGACCCAGTTTATTGACCATATCGTTCGCTAACTGAGTCGCCAGAATAGAGCTATACAGGGGATGATCAGCAATCGCATGACCAAATTCAGCCACCAGCTGACTGGGGAAGCTTCGAGCGACCCAATGCTGTAGCCCAGCCACGGCGGCCAACTCATCTGATCGCAGGACCTGCTTAAGATGCGATTTACTGGCCGAGACTAACAGGGCCAGCTCTGGTCGGGTCAACCCCAGACCCTGGGCACGCCGCTCAGAAATCGCGTCGTCAGTTGGTAAAAACTCTTGTTCTCGATCTAATATTTTGGCATCACTCAGCTCGGCAATAAGCTGCCGATACTCGAGCAAGCGAGCGGGCGAATCTTGCTCTATTAAACTTAAGGCCAAGGTTTGAGAGTCATTGTTGTAAAGCACATGGCGCGCGACTGAATCGGTGTAGTCCTGCAGCCTTTGATTGCGGGTAGCACCATCAAGCAACTTTTGACGCACCAGCGTATCCAAGAGGATCTTGATATTCACCTCATGGTCTGAGCAGTCTACCCCACCCGCATTATCGATAAAGTCAGTGTTACAACGACCGCCAGCCAGTGAATATTCGATTCGACCAAGCTGCGTCATGCCCAAATTACCGCCCTCACCAACCACTCGCGCACCCAATTCGTCACCATTCACTCGCACAGCATCATTGGCCTTGTCAGCCACTTGCAAATGCGATTCGGATCGCGCTTTGACGTAAGTGCCAATACCACCATTCCAAAATAAGTCTGACGGCATCATGAGCAAACTTTGGATCAGCTCATTAGGGGTCATCGAGGCCTCATCACGTCCGATTAAGCGCTGGATCTCGGGCGTGAGTTGCAGTTTTTTCGCACTTCGAGGATAAATTGCGCCACCGGCTGACAGCAGCGCTGGATTGTACTCGCCCCACCCCCCCGACGAGGCTAGAAACAGGCGCTGCCGCTCAGCAAAGCTCACTTTGGGATCGGGTGTAGGATCAACGAAAATATGCATATGGTTGAAAGCTGCGACCAAACACAAGGCATTTGACTGCAGTAGTCCATTGCCAAATACATCGCCCGACATGTCACCGACACCTACGGTTACAACGGGATCTCGCTGCACATCAATACCCAACTCCCGGAAATGTCTCGTCACTGACACCCATGCACCGCGAGCTGTAATACCCATCTGTTTGTGGTCGTAGCCTTGGCTACCGCCTGAGGCAAACGCGTCGCCCAACCAAAAATTAAAGCGCGAAGCGACGCGATTGGCCGTGTCTGAAAATGTTGCCGTGCCTTTATCGGCAGCGACTACCAGATAGGGGTCGTCTTCGTCGCGCACCACCAGATACTCTGACCGCTCGATCGCACCAGTCGTCTGGTTATCTGTGATTTCAAGCAGCGCCGTAATGAACAGGGTATAGGCGGCGAGACCCTTTTCATGGCGCACTTCGCGAGTATCCTCCGGACTCAAGTTCCTGGCGACAAACCCGCCTTTAGCGCCTACCGGCACGATGACTGAGTTCTTCACTTGCTGGGCTTTGGCTAGACCCAAAACCTCGGTGCGGAAATCTTCTGTTCGATCCGACCATCGCAAACCCCCACGAGAGACCGGCCCACCCCGCAAATGGACACCTTCCACAGTGGGAGAGTAAACGTAAATCTCTCGGTACGGCACGGGATGAATAATGTCAGGGATACAGTCCGGCTTAAACTTAAAGGCCAAATAATCCTGTGATTGATCGTCTGCTCTCGGCAAGAAGTAATTGGTCCGAACCGTCGCAGTTAACAAGGCCCAATAATGCCTGAATACCCGATCCTCTCCAAGGTTATCCACGCCCTCGAGCCCCGTCAAAAACTGCTGTTCTAATTCAGCCAACGCAGCCTCTCTGGGGGCCGAATACGCTGGCTCGAACAGAGCGTAAAAAGCGTCGATCAATAGTGACGCCAAGGGCATATGTGTCGCCAAGGTATTGGCCATAAACTCTGGCGAATAGGCGAATCCGAGTTGCTTGGAATAGCGAACATAAGCCCGCAAGACGGCGAGATCACGCCAAGATAGCGAAGTCCCCAACACCAATTGATTGAAGCTGTCGTTGTCACAAAGGTGATTCCAAACCGCTAAGAAAGCGGCTTCGAATTCCCGCTTAATCGCGTCGATATCGAGTGCCGCTTTGTAGCGATAGTGCAAGGTGAACTCTTGGATCCAGTACCCGTCACCCGAGCCACCTCCAACCCGATAGGGGCGCTCCGAAATGACTCGAAGACCCAAGTTTTCAAGCACCGGCAAGACATCCGACAAGGGCAGTGACTGACCGTAGTGATACAGACGCAGCGACAGAGCATCGGTATCGCCTGAGGCATCGAACAACATCGGCGTGATGGGATTTTGTTGCGAGAGTTGCATCAGTACCAAAGTGTCTTCGCAGGCCACTTCTGGGTTGAAGTCGGCCTGATACCCCAGAGAAAAATACTGACCCACTTTGTTGTAATAGGTGGCCGCGACGCTCGCCCCAACGCGGCTCACCAAACACGCTTGCAAGCGTTCCATCCAGCCTTGGGCAATACGCTGGATTTCGGCTTCGAGAACATCGGTAGCTGGGGTTGAATGCAGCGCTTGCTGACATTTGAAAGTAAAATGGATACGAACCAATATCGACTCAGTGAACTGAGTTGAAAATTCTGCCTCCTCGGCATTGAGTTGCGCTGCCAAGTACTCCTGCATCCGCACGCGCAATTCGGTGTTATACAAATCTTTGGGGACATAGACCCAACAGTTAACAAACCGTCCATCGCCGTCGGCGCGCAGGAACAAACGGGTCTGACGCCTCTCTTGCAAACGGTTAATACCACTGATCGTCTCGAATAAGGCATCGAGACTTGACTGAAACAACTCATCGCGTGGAAAGAGTTCAATCACTCGCAACAGCTCGCGTCCATCGTGCTCACTCGGTGCAAAACCAGCTCGATCCAGAATCGCTTTCACTTTGACTCTCAGCCATGGAATATTCTGGGGATCTGTGTTGTAGGCACTAAATGTCAGGAGACATAAGAATCGGTGCATCGCAACCAATCTGCCGCCGCCATCTATCACCAAGACATCGATGAAATCGGGATACGCTAGCCGATGAACCTTTGAACGCAGCACTGACTTCGAGAATCGGATCGGAATCGAACACCATTCAGCGGCGTTCTCGGTTTCGCTGATTCGAGTAAAACACGCTTCAGCATCGCTCGGATGCTCTGCCAAAAGTCCAAGGCTGAGTTCAATCCGAGACTCTACTTCCGTCTTCACAACGTGTTCGTATCCCAACAGAGTCACGTTACCCTCAGCGAGCCAGCCGATCAGACCAGCCGCCTCAGTCCGGGTCAAGGAATCCATCAGCGAGCAACCCGCAACAGTGACCTGAGAATTCACCAACTGCTTCTGCATCATCGGAAACGCGGTAACGACTGAGGTCACCTGTTGCATCACCTGAGTAACAGACGCCTGCAGGGCATCGATAGACAACTCTTCCGACAACTGAGCTAGCTCGAAATACAAGAGGCTGACACGGTAGGCGCTCGCATCGTCGTCGATTACACCCTGAATGTGACCCATCGGATCGACACCAACACGGATGTTGCACGATGTCAGAGCTTTAATATCTGCACCCAACCGATTCAGCTCACCGCGCACTGATGACGTGCAAAACGGCATTTCGGGGCAGACGACAACCAGAATAGCGCCATCATGGAAATCAATTGAAGTGGCTTCACCGGTGACCACACACCTGACATGCACCGTATCCTTCGATTGACTGGTCAGCTCCGTTAGCAAGAAACGTAGTCGACTCTGGAGCTGGTCGATTGACTGTGGCTCGAGGTCCTCAGCGGGGTATCGGCGATACAGTGGCTCTGCCAAGGTCTGCAATGATGCTTTCAAAGATGAGGGAGGGAGGGCCTGTAAAGCCTCTTGTAAACTGGTGATTTGTTGCTGTTTGGAGGTTTCCAAAGACATTGACTGTTTCACCTTTACCAGAAGAGAGGATGACTTAGCGCTTGATTTTTCGCCGAAGGCCCCCATAGTACGTAGAACTTTTTAGCGTCATGTGGGTCTTAACTTCGCATCGCGGATCATCAATTGGCAACGTTGCTTAAGAATCGCGAGCGGCTCCGGCGATGGCACAATTGTACGCCTGAACACATCAGCATGAAACAGGAGATACTGTGACACAATCCGATATTCAAAGTCTCGAGCGCTGGCTATCTGAACAGATCGTGGGTCAAAGTCACTTGGTCAATCGACTTCTGATTGCTCTCTTGGCAGATGGTCATTTGCTGGTTGAGGGCGCCCCTGGGTTGGCTAAAACCAAAGCCATTAAATGTCTCGCCGATGGTATCGAAGGCGATTTCCATCGCGTCCAATTTACCCCAGACCTCCTGCCCGGCGATGTCACCGGCACCGAGATTTATCGGCCGCAAGACAGCTCGTTTCATTTTCAAAAAGGGCCCATTTTTCATAATCTGGTGCTGGCCGATGAAATTAACAGAGCACCCGCCAAGGTGCAGTCAGCGTTACTAGAGGCCATGGCCGAGCGTCAAATTTCGGTGGGGTCTACAACCTACCCACTGCCTGAACTGTTTTTGGTGATGGCAACTCAGAACCCGATCGAGCAAGAAGGTACTTATCCCTTACCTGAAGCCCAACTGGATCGTTTCTTGATGCACGTTAAGGTCGGCTATCCCGACGCCAAAACTGAGCATCAAATTTTAGCGATCACGCGCCAAGAGGCGATTGGCACCAAGCAGCCTCTCCCCCAACCAGTGACTCAAGCAAGCTTGTTCGAAGCACGCAAGGCGGCAATGGCGCTCCATATGAGTGAGCCAGTCGAAAATTATATCGTGCAGCTGGTCATGGCGACTCGCCACCCTGAGAACTATGGCGAGAAGCTGGCGCAGTGGATCGAGTTTGGAGCGAGCCCACGTGCAACCATCGCGCTGGATCGGTGCTCACGAGTCCATGCATGGCTGGCTCAACGCGACTTTGTGACCCCCGAAGATGTTCTTGCGGTTGCGCCTGATGTCCTGAGACACAGAATTTTAAGCAGCTTTGAGGCCGAGGCGAATGGGATCACTACCGATCATATTATTGAACAGCTATTGAGTTGTGTGCCGATCGGATGATGTCAGCCCAAAGGCAACACAACGAAGCACCGCAGGGCGCATATACCGATTTGCCTCGTCTGCTCGAGGCGCGCTATCTGGCGCGTCAGCTCGACTTGCATACTCGCAACGCAGCGCTTGCCCTACTGGCAGGACAACAAAGTAGCAGTCGACGTGGACGCGGCTTAGATTTCGACGAGGTCCGCAAGTATTACCCAGGCGATGACGTGAGGTCGATCGATTGGCGCGTAACGGCAAGAACCAGTGATCCTCACACCAAAGTATTCCGAGAAGAACGGGAACGTCCTGTACTGATCGCGCTCGACCAACGCAACAGCCTCTTTTTTGGCTCGCAAACCTGTTTTAAATCGGTCTATGCCGCAGAGCTCGCAGCCGTTCTGGCATGGACGGCACTCGAAGCTGGAGACCGAGTTGGCGGCTTAATTAGTGCCGAACACGACAGCATCGAATTGCGCCCCAAGGCGTCACGAAGTGCTGTTCTTCATTTTTTACAGCGCAGCTTAGAAGCCAATCGGCAGCTTCCCAATCGCTCTCCAAGTACCGCTATGCCGATGACACAGCAATTGGCGGCCCTCAGACGCATTGCCCGTCCGGGATCTCATTTAATACTGATTAGTGACTTCGCCGATTACAGTACAGATGCCGATTTGAAACATCTCAGTGCGCTGGCTCGCCACAACCGAATCACCGTTTGCTTCATCTCGGATCCACTCGAATTAGAAGCGCCCAGAGCGGGAGTCTATCCTTTCACTGACGGCAGCTCGACCGGCCAACTTGATACGACGTCGAAGACACTGAGCAACGCGTATGAGCTGATCGTGAAGCAGCGACTGCAGACGCTGCAAACCGATTGCCAAGGGCTGGGTATACCCGTCATCGCATGCAGCACAGTTGACCCCATCGGCAAGGTGCTGAGACCTCTGTTTGGAGGCTCTCGATGAATCCACAAGATCCTCTCGCCCAACTGAAGCCTCTGCGACTTCCAGACGCCGACTTTAGCTGGCCACTGGCGCCTGGCTGGTGGCTGCTTGGCCTCTTGGCACTGATCATAGTTAGCGCAGCGGGATGGTTTTTGTATCGCCGCTTTAAGCGCGCCGCGGTCATTCGGCGAGCGCGCCGTGAGCTGGTCGCCATAGAGCTCAACTGGCAGCAATCTAGCGACAGTGCGGCTGCATGCCAAGCCGCCAACGCACTCTTAAAATCGGTCGCGCTACATTACGATCATCGTAGCGATGTCGCTGCACTCAGTGGCGATGCGTGGAAACAGTATCTGCTGCAGAGCGTCTCTGAGCGACACCGGCGGCGACTCAATTTTGATCTCATCGATTGGATGTACACCCCTAACACACAGCACCTGTGGCAAGAGCGCTCTACCTACCTCGATTCCGCCAAGGACTGGCTCAAGTATTACCGGAGGGGTAGGCATGCTTGAGTGGCTCTGGCCGTGGATGTTTGTGCTAATCCCCTTGCCCTTAATTGGATTACTGCGGCGAGAGCGATCACAACGCTCATCCCAAAATGCAATTTGGGTACCCCAGTTTCAACAGTGGCAGAGCGTGGCGGCAAGCCGCGCTGCGACACAAACCCACTTAAGGAGCCCAAGATACTGGCTATTATTTCTGATCTGGTGTGCCTTAGTTGCCGGCATTGCACGACCCCAATGGATTGGAGAACCGATCTTGCTGCCCCAGTCGGGTCGCGACTTACTGCTCGCAGTCGACATCTCCGGCAGTATGCGGGTCGAGGATATGATCGTTAATCAGCAAGTTATTGGGCGCATAGATGCAGTGCGACAGATCGGAGCAGAGTTTATCGAACGCCGAGAGGGCGACCGAGTGGGTCTGATTCTATTTGGCAGCAGAGCCTACATGCAGTCTCCCCTGAGCTTTGATCGAGATACCGTTAGACAGTTTCTGCTAGAAGCGCAGATCGGCTTTGCCGGCAGTGAAACAGCGATTGGCGATGCGCTCGGTCTGGCGGTCAAGCGCCTCCGAGAGAAAAGTAGCGGAGATCGGGTCGTGATTCTGCTGACGGATGGGCAGGATACCGCCTCGAGCGTGGCGCCTCTCGATGCCACCGCACTGGCAGCCAACTACAATGTCAAAGTCTATACCATCGGTATTGGAGCAGATGAAATACTGGTACCAAGCCTGTTTGGGAGTCGCCGTGTCAATCCATCGGCAGAATTAGATGAGTCGACTCTGACGGCAATGGCTGAATCGACAGGTGGGCGTTATTTTAGGGCTCGCTCACCACAAGAGCTTGCGACCATCTATGATCTGCTAGATGAGCTGGAACCGGCGCAAACTGAGGGCGCGACATTCAGGCCGCAGCAATCACTGTTACATTGGCCAGTGGG
>CBFHJC010000072.1:0-9331 GCA_965656045.1 Aequoribacter sp. | reverse complement strand
TTACTCTTGAATGAACAGCGCGAAATGTTGCTCATCACAGGACCCAACATGGGGGGTAAATCGACCTACATGCGACAAACTGCACTCATTGCGCTGCTCGCGCATACAGGCAGTTTTGTGCCAGCACAGGCGGTGACCCTGAGCGTTATCGATCGCATTTTTACCCGGATTGGCTCCTCCGACGATCTAGCAGGAGGACGTTCAACATTTATGGTTGAAATGACCGATACCGCCAATATCCTCAATAATGCAACGCGCAATAGCTTGGTGCTAATGGACGAAATCGGGCGTGGCACATCCACGTTTGATGGTCTGAGTTTGGCATGGGCGACAGCGCGGCGACTCGCCGATCATATCGGCTGCTTTACGCTGTTCTCGACCCATTATTTTGAGCTCACTGATCTGCCCAACCAGTGCCCAAATATGATCAACGTGCACCTAGGAGCACAAGAGCATAACGACGGTATTATTTTTATGCACACTGTCAGAGAAGGCCCTGCCAGTCAGAGTTTTGGCTTACAGGTGGCCCGCTTGGCTGGCTTGCCCAGCACCGTCATCAGCGCAGCTCGAGAGAAACTGATCGAACTAGAGCACTCCAGCCAGAGTCTGCCACTGAGCGCCAGACCCGCCATTCAGGCAGAGCTCTTTCAGCCAGATGCGAGCGACCCTATCAAAGAGGCGCTCGATCAACTCGACCCCAATACCATGACACCGATCGAAGCCCTCGTCGCGCTAAGTCAACTTAAGTCTAAGCTTGTTCCATAAAATCACTTCTCATCATAAGATTGAGCAGTTAGAATCGCGCTCGTTCAAAATTTAGGCGCTAGGAGAGACACATGACCTTTGTTGTCGGTGAAGACTGCATCAACTGCAAACACACGGATTGTGTTGAAGTGTGCCCCGTGGACTGTTTTTATGAGGGTCCTAATTTTCTAGTGATTCATCCCGACGAGTGTATCGACTGCGCCCTCTGTGAGCCTGAGTGCCCAGTCGACGCGATATTCAGTGAAGATGAGCTCCCAGAAAACCAGCAGGTGTTCTTAGAGCTCAACGCCGAGCTCGCAGAGATTTGGCCCAACATCACAGAAATGAAAGACGCCATGCCAGATTCTGAAGAGTGGGCGGGAAAACCCAATAAACTGGCTCTGCTGGAGCGCTAGTTCTAGCGCTTCCCCAGCACGGATACAGGATCGACCGGCTTACCTTTGCGCCGGATTTCGAAGTGAAGCTTGACTCTGTTGGTGCCCGAATCACCTTTGCGGGCAATCAACTGCCCCGCTGAAACCCTTGCCCCCTCTGCCACAACAAGCGATTCGTTGTGGCCATATGCACTCAAGTAAGTATCGTCATGCTTAATGATCAGCAATCGTCCATAACCGGCAATGCCAGTGCCGGCGTAAACCACCTCGCCTGCCGCGACAGCTCGAATGGGATCATTGCGTGAACCATCGATATCGATACCCTTATGCAAAGAGCCCGAATAGCCACGAATCACTGTGCCCTCTGACGGCCAAATCCAGCGGCCATTAAACGCCGGAGTCGTCGAAGATGAAGCAGCAGCTGGCGGTGTCACTCTGGGTGTGGGTGCGGGTTTAGCGGTGGGTTTAGCGGCTGTGGCCACCTGTGGCTTGCTCGGCGCGCTCGCCTTAAATACTAATTTTTGGCCGGGAAAGATGGTGTAAGGTTGCGGTATGTCATTGATTGCTGCCAGTTCGCGGTAATCCACCCCGAATCGCCATGCAATCTTAAATAAAGTGTCACCCGCCGTCACATAGTACTGCCCCGGTGGAGCACTACCGGGCTTCACTCGATATTCGACCGGTGCCCGCGAACTTGCACAACCAGCCACCATGAACAGGACAGCAAAGAACACGCAGCACAGCCGCGCTCTGGATCGAATCCGATGGCTAGGACCCAGCGCTGTCATGGCCCCAACGCGATTGCACCAGAAACACCAAAATCAAGCCAACAGCACAGCTGATCAAGCACTCCAGAATCATTGGGCTACCAGACAACTGCGCGAACCGATTAGGACTCACCAAAACAAAAGACTCGGTGGCAACGCGCCAAGGCCATACCATGACCAAAGAACCCCATAAAAATCCGGTGAGCACGGCAAGCGTTGCGCTTAAGTGCGTGGTTAAAAAGTAATTCAGAATCCGGCTAAACGTCATTAGTCCTGCACCCGCACCCACACAAAACAAACCCACCGAGCTAATATCAAACTGCCGCAGAGCCTGCAGCACCGGCTCATACATACCTAACAATACCAATAATAATGAACCAGACACGCCCGGTAAAATCATGGCACAGATAGCAACAAATCCGGCACCAAAGAACATCCAAGACTGCACCTCAACCGAGCTAGGCACCCACAACACCAAACTCCCCGCTGCGATCGTTGCACACAACAACAAAACGATCATAAGTGCCGAAATTTGATTCAACTGCCGCAGTAACCACCATGCAGAAGCCGCAATTAGACCAAAAAAGAACGACCACAGCGGCAGCGGATAATGCTCTAAGGCCCACAGAATACCTTGGGCTAGACTGACAATACTGATCGCTATACCACTCCCCAAAACCAGCAGAAAACGACCATTGATCCGCACCCAGGCGGCGCGCCAATCGCCGCTCACCAGCAAGCGCAGTGCCTCGAGGTCGATACGGCTAATACTCGACAAGAGAGTATGATAAATCCCAGTAATCAGGGCCATCGTTCCGCCTGATACTCCGGGAACCACATCGGCGGCCCCCATCAACATGCCCCGCAAAAAAATGCCCAGGTCTGTATTCACCGTACTGATCCCGGTAACAGCGGTACAAAGAATACGGAGTCGAGGATTTCTTGAACCCAGTCATCACCCTCGCGAATGACCAAATGTAACTGTTGCTTTTCTTTACCAACGGGCATGATCAATCTTCCACCATCGGATAACTGAGCCAGCAGATGCTCGGGCACATATTCACCGGCGGCAGCCACCAAGATGCCATCAAAGGGGCCTTTGTCGGCCCACCCCATCATGCCATCAGCATGCCGGCATTGCGCGTTCCAAACCCGCAGCGAGCGCAATCGCGTTTTCGCTTTCAGCAAGAGCGGCTTGATTCTCTCGACACTGAAGACTTCATCGACCAGCTGTGACAAGACATAGGTTTGAAATCCAGACCCTGTTCCAATTTCAAGGACGCGTTTGCGGGGGCCGTTGGCCAATAAAATTTCAGTCATGCGCGCGACGGTTAAGGGTTGGCTCAAAGTCTGCTGATAGCCGATAGGCAGTGCGGTATCTTCATAGGCCCGATGCGCCATGGCCTCGTCAAGGAACAGATGTCTTGGGGCGTTGCGCATGACTTCGAGCACTTCGAAATTGGTAATTCCTTGCTCACACAGACGCTGCACCAAGCGTTCTCGCGTGCGCTGCGAAGTCATTCCGATACCACTGATATCTGGCGGCGTCATGTTCTATCCTTGATCAAGAGCGCCACTGCGTGCGCGGCAATACCCTCTTTACGACCCATGGGCCCCAAACCTTCAGTGGTAGTCGCTTTTACGTTGACGCACTCGATCGATACTTGCAACACACTCGCGAGCGCTGCTCGCATGGCGTCAATATACGGACGCAGCTTCGGAGCCTGCGCAATGACAGTAATATCGACGTTGCCAATACCGTAGTTGCGATCGTGAACCAGCCCCACGACTTCCTGCAAAAACTCGACACTATTCCGGTTCGCATGAGCCGGGTCGGAATCAGGGTACAGCACACCGATATCTCCAAGTGCCAAGGCGCCCAACAAGGCATCACACAAGGCGTGAATGGCAACATCACCATCTGAATGCGCCTGAAACGCCCGATCAAACGGAATATCCACGCCACCTAGCCTTAGGCCCTCGCCATCGATGAGTGCGTGTACATCGTAGCCATGCCCAATACGGATCATCGCTGATTCTCCAAAACCTGTTGCACCAAGGCTAAATCCTCTGGCCACGTGACTTTAAAATTTCGACGCGGCCCTGCTACTAAATATACCGGGATATTAGCCGCTTCTAAGGCTGACGCCTCATCCGTCACTGTCAGCCCACGATTGAGACAACTACTGAGTGCAGACCGCAGTACGGACACCGACGCACACTGCGGGGTTTGTGCGGCCCACAACTGGTCACGTGGCAGCGTTGCAACGACTAACTGATCTTCTGCTCGCTTCAAAGTATCACTCAATGGCTGCGCCAAAATAACCGCCTGGTGCTGCTGCAAGGCAAGGCGCAGGGCCTCGAGTTGAGCGATCTGAAGCAGTGGTCGGGCCGCATCATGCACCATCACGTGATCGCTCTCACCGGCTTGCGAAACAATGTAATCGAGACAGTTGAGCACCGATTCGGCGCGTTGCGCTCCGCCAGTCACAACCACCACCTGCGGGTGCTGGGCGAAGCGGCTCTGATGAAACTGGTGGTCGTCTGCAGAGACGGCTACCACCACGGTGTGGCAGAACTCCCACTCTAAAAAGACGCTTAAGCAGTGATCTAACAGCGTTGCACCAGCCACAGAGCAGTACTGTTTTGGCATGCTGCCACCAAAGCGCTCACCTCTTCCTGCCGCCGGAATCGCGATCCAATAACGCTCAGTCATTTTTGATCTCTGGGTTGTTTGGACTGGCTTGAATCGTGGCCAAGGGTCGCACTGGATCTGTTACTCGTTTATCAGGAAACAGGTATAGAACCTCGCCTTGCTTAATCAAGCCCAAATCCTGACGCGCGCGTTCTTCGATCAGCTCATTCGACGTTTTCAGTGACACGATTTCGTCTAAGAGCTTCGCGTTCTCGGCTTGTAGCGCTTCATTTTGACTCTGCATCGTTTGCAAACGCTGCTCGAGCATTGCCAAATCGCGGAGCGACCCTTCAGCGAACCACAAGCGATATTGCAGCCAGGCGAGAAGCACCAGCAATACCGCAGCGGCCCACTTCATCATGGGACGCGGCTAAACTCCGCTATGCCGCGGTAAGGGGCAGCACCAGCCAATTCAGCTTCGATTCGCAACAAACGATTGTACTTGGCGACTCGATCTGAGCGGCAAGCAGAGCCGGTTTTTATTTGCCCTGCGGCGGTTGCTACTGCTAGATCGGCGATGGTGGTATCTTCAGTTTCGCCCGATCGATGAGAGATAACGGCCGTGTATCCCGCAGCTTGTGCCATCGCGATCGCATCCAGTGTTTCCGACAAAGAACCAATCTGATTAAACTTAATCAAAATCGAGTTGGCAATACCGTTATCTATGCCACGCTTCAGAATTTGGGTGTTGGTCACAAACAGATCGTCGCCGACCAGTTGAATTTTGCTGCCAAGGCGCTCAGTCAAATAGGCCCAGCCGTCCCAGTCAGACTCATCCAAACCATCCTCGATCGATAGGATCGGATGCTTATCGGCCAAGTCGGCTAGATAATCCGAGAACCCTTTGCTGTCGAACTGCTTGCCTTCACCACTCAGAACATAGTGGCCGTCTCGATAGAATTCGGAGGCCGCGCAGTCCAAAGCGAGCGTGATATCTTTACCAAGCTCATAACCGGCGGCGCTGACCGCCTGAGCAATCACGCTAAGTGCAGCTTCATTCGAAGGTAAATTTGGTGCAAAACCGCCTTCGTCTCCGACAGCTGTTGATAAACCCATGCTTGTCAGCACTTTCTTTAGGTGATGAAAAATCTCGGCACCCATGCGAAGCGCTTGTGCGAACGAGGTCGCCGACACCGGTTGAATCATAAACTCCTGAATATCGACGTTGTTGTCGGCGTGTTCTCCGCCATTCAGAATGTTCATCATCGGGACCGGTAAGGTCAGTGTGCTATTACCCGCCAGCTCTGCGATATGCCGATAAAGAGGGATTTTTCGTGCTTGCGCAGCTGCTTTAGCGTTCGCCAGCGAAACAGCGAGGATGGCGTTCGCGCCAAACTTCGCCTTATTCTCGGTACCATCGGCCTCTATCATCAAGCGGTCAATGGTACGCTGATCCGTGGCATCTTGACCTATCAAACAGGCGGCTATCGGACCATTCACATTAGCAACCGCCGTCAAAACGCCTTTACCGAGGTAGCGCGATGAATCCCCATCTCGCAGCTCAAGCGCTTCTCTGGAACCGGTTGACGCGCCAGAAGGGGCACAAGCAGACGCCACGTGACCCGTATCAAGGGTCACCTCTGCCATCACAGTTGGATTGCCACGTGAATCCATCACTTCGAAGGCTTCGACTTTGGTAATTCTCATTCTTTACTCCACACAAAACACCAGCAATTATTCAACGATCAACTCGGGTTGTTGCTTCACCACTTCGTCTATCGCTTGCATCTGCCGTAGAAACGGCTCTAACTTATCTAAAGGAAGTGCACTCGGGCCATCGCACAGCGCGCGGTCAGGATCAGGGTGCGCCTCAAGGAACAGGCCCGCCAAACCTAAAGCCATACCCGCTCGACCTAATTCGACCACTTGATGACGACGACCGCCCGATGCGGCACCAGAGGGGTCGCGACACTGCAGAGCATGCGTCACATCAAAGATGATTGGAGCATCGTTGCAAGCGCGTTTCATGACGCCAAACCCCAGCATATCTACCACCAAGTTATCGTAACCAAACTGGCTACCACGCTCACAGAGCAGTAGATTCGGGTTGCCACACTCAACAAACTTTTCAACGATGTTGCTCATCTGTGAAGGGCTCACAAACTGCGGCTTCTTGATGTTGATCGGCCGACCTGTCTCTGCCATGGCCTTCACCAAATCCGTTTGTCTGGCTAAGAAAGCCGGTAACTGCAAGATATCAGCGACTTCAGATACGGGTTGCGCTTGGCTCACCTCGTGAATATCAGTGACCACTGGCAGACCGAACTCTCGTTTCACAGCCGCCAAAATTTCGAGCCCCTCGATCATACCCGGCCCACGAAATGAATGGATCGAAGATCGATTCGCTTTATCGAACGACGCTTTGAATACCAGTGGGATTCCCAGACGCTCGCAGACCGTCGCATAGTGACCGGCAACAGTGAGGGTGAAATCCAGGTTCTCGATAACATTGATACCACCGAGTAACACAAACGGCGCCCGATTCGAAAATGGGATATCGCCCACAGTCACAGTTGCTAAATTCACGATTTTTTATTCTCCTTCACCGACGCTATGAGAAACGTTCAGCTGCTGCGCTTGGCTGCGAGTGCCGCCTGAATATAACCAGTGAACAATGGGTGACCACCACGCGGACGT
This sequence comes from Aequoribacter sp., assembly GCA_965656045.1. GTDB lineage: Bacteria > Pseudomonadota > Gammaproteobacteria > Pseudomonadales > Halieaceae > Aequoribacter. The sequence goes on along the minus strand of CBFHJC010000072.1, from coordinate 2,093 downwards.
GAGGTGAATTCAGGGTGGAACTGGCAGGCTACGAACCAGGGATGATCAGGTATTTCAATAATTTCAACCAAGGAATGATCAGCCGACCAACCTACCACGCTCAACCCGGCATCATTTAAACGATCGAGATAGGTGTTGTTCACTTCGTATCGATGACGATGACGCTCTTCTATGGTCTCGGCCTGATACAAGTCGCGAACCGCCGAGCCTTCTACCAAATGACAGGGCTGAGCCCCTAGGCGCATCGTGCCACCCAAATCGGAAGTTGCCGACCGCTGAGTTGTTGTGCCATCTGGATTAATCCATTCAGTGATCAAGCCAATCACGGGATCAGGTGTGCTGGGATCCATCTCAGTCGAGTTGGCCTCGGTCAAACCCAAAACATTGCGCGCAAATTCAATCATCGCGACATGCATTCCCAGGCAGATCCCAAGGAAAGGTATGCGATTCTCACGAGCATACTGTACCGCCGCTATCTTGCCTTCGAAGCCACGGTCACCGAAGCCGCCTGGCACCAAAATAGCATCGGCGTGTTCCAAAACCGCGGTGCCATGCTCTTCGATTTGTTCAGCGTCGATATAATCGATTTCTATCGAGCTCAGTGTTTGCAGACCCGCATGCTTCAAAGCCTCGTTCAAAGACTTGTAGGCGTCGAGCAAATTCATGTATTTCCCGACCATCGCGATTTTTACGGTCGGGCGATCTTTGGCAAACTCGCGCTGAACCACATCGTCCCACTCCGACAAATCGGCTGGAGGGCAGTGTAAGCCAAGCCGTTCCACCACAACTTGATCGAGCTTGCAGTCATGCAGATGCTTGGGCACCAAGTAAATCGACTCGGCATCGAGGAGCGGAATAACAGCGCGCTCTTCAACATTGGTGAAAAGTGCAATTTTCTTGCGCGCGCCTTCGTCGATTTCCACCGCACAACGACACAGTAAGATATCGGGCTGCAAACCAATAGAACGCAGCTCTTTCACTGAGTGTTGCGTGGGCTTGGTTTTGATCTCGCCGGCGGTTGCGATGTAGGGCACCAACGTAAGGTGCATGAGCATCGCGCGCGACATGCCGAGTTCAATACGCATCTGACGCGCCGCTTCCAAAAAAGGTTGGCTTTCGATGTCACCAACAGTGCCACCGATTTCGACTACTGCGACCTCTGCGTCGCCAGCACCGAGTACAATGCGGCGCTTAATTTCGTCGGTAATGTGAGGAATAACTTGCACCGTGCCGCCCAAGTAATCGCCGCGGCGTTCTTTGCGGAGCACTTCTGAGTAGACTTTACCGGTGGTGAAATTATTGTTGCGGCGCATGGTCGTGCGCGTGAAGCGCTCGTAATGCCCCAAATCCAAATCGGTTTCAGCGCCGTCTTCAGTCACGAATACTTCGCCGTGTTGAAACGGGCTCATGGTCCCAGGATCCACATTGATATAGGGATCTAGTTTTAACAATGTGACTTTTATTCCGCGAGCTTCCAAAATTGCGGCGAGCGAGGCTGCTGCAATTCCTTTGCCGAGAGAAGAAACCACCCCACCTGTGACGAAGACATATCGCGTCATGACAGCCCTAACCCTAATAAAAAGAAAGGCGCGATGTCGGCAGTTTAGCGGCGCTTATCGCGCGGAAGCCTCCTGTCAAACACCACATCAGAATGGGGATTCAGACTACCAGAAAGACCCGAGCAGCTCAATCTAATGTATCGCTGTTTTGACTGCCCTCTCGATAACGAAAGGTGTGATCGGCGGCAACCGGCGGTACCCAATCGATCTTAATGATCGTGCCCAGGTGGGCTTTATCGGTGCAATTCTCGCGAATCACAGCCGTGTCTACCACACCAATAATCTCGTCGCCCAGACAAAATATTGGCAAGGAATCACGCCACCACGGGGGACTTTGCCAAAGCTTGAAGACTTTATTCACCAATTTGCGCGGCTGGCCTGCCGCCAATCTCACCTTGTCACTTGCTTGTCGCATGCGCATTTTGAGGTTCGTGCGCAGCGCGGCATCGACACTCGTCAGAAGAAACTGTCCGGCGGGCGTACTGATCCATGTGTCGAGCTCGACCGACTGCGATTCGATTGGTGCGGGTAAGA
>CBFHJC010000071.1:0-9333 GCA_965656045.1 Aequoribacter sp. | reverse complement strand
TAACAAAACGGTTGGCAGACCGCATGCTTTGAAGTAATTGACGACCTGTATGGCATCAGGTTGGAGTTCGTCTCGTAGACCAAATAGCGCGATAAGCTGGTCACCATAGCTCAAGCCCAGCCAGTGCCAGGGCTCGTTGGGCCACTCAGTGACACCAACCAGTTCTTCGATAAACGATTGCTGGCCAATACGAAGCTCTTGATCTTGGAGTTTATAGCGCAGCCCTTGCCCACTCACGGTTTGAGGGATAAGCGATTGCTCTGATGCCAGAGCCCTCTGGAGCTGTTGAAGAAGCGGCGAATCCCCATCGATAGGCGCGGTTTTAGAGAAGGCTCGAGCGATCGGGTGATCACTAAAACTTTGAAGCACTTGTGCGATTCGGAAACATTGGGCGGCACTATAGCGCGCAAGCGGTCGAACTTCCTCACACGTGTAATCACCACTGCTTAAAGTCCCTGTTTTATCAAATACCACAGTATCGACCGAGCTCATGCCCTCTATGGTGTTATCGCCGCGGACAATAGCCCCCAAGGAGCGCAATCGAAGGGATGCGTTGGCGAGCGCGGCGGGCGTTGCTAAACCCAAGGCACAGGGGCAACTTACGACTAACACAGACAAACCAATCCAGAGTGCTTTACTGGGGTCAATAAACCACCACGCAAGGCTCGTTGATCCGGCAATGAGAAGGATGGCGGCCACGAAGCGGCCCGCGATACTATCTGCTACCGTCTGAATAGCAGGCTTGGATGTCTCGGCATAGAGTAGCGATTCGTCGAGCGCATCAAGGCGTGTTTTACCGATCTCATTGCAGACTAGTACGTCTATGGTCTCTCTGAGGTTAATGCTCCCAGAGAACACCTGATCACCATTGTGAACAGGGTAGGGAAGGGATTCCCCGGTAAAGGCACTGTCCTGTATTTCGCTCTGCCCGCTTTGAATGACGCCATCAATGGGTATCATAGAGCCAGGGTACAGTCTGACACAATCAGATGGTCTGATTTCGGATACGGGAACTTTGACACACTGGCCATCGGCCACTTTATCGATCATGAGTGGCAATCGGTCATGCAGTCTTTGCAGTTGAAGATTATTCCGATAACGCGCGCGATGCTCGTAATAGCGGGCAATCAACAAAAAGAATGTGAACATGACCACGGAATCGAAATAGACTTCGCCAGACTCGGTGATTGTGGCATAGGCAGATGCTGCGAGTGCTAAACCTAAGGCGAGCGCGATGGGCAGATCCATTACCAGTGCGCCATGCCGAAGATGTCGCCAGGCCGTGGTAAAAAACGATCCGCCACTGTAGAGCACTACGAAGGCAGCGATCGGCAGACTCACCCACCGAAGTAGCTGTTGGTACTCAGGTTCCATACCTTGAAGATCACCAGCGTGAAGAGCGATAGCGAACATACCGACCTGCATCATCCCCAACCCAGCGACTGCGAGCCGCTTGAGCAAGTGGCTATGAGTATTGGCAAGGTCCCGCGTGTAGACGGACTCTTGATAAGGTTCGACGCGATAACCCAGCGCAGCTATTGATTTCATGACCTCCGCCAAAGAGCCATCTGGCTGAAGTTCCAGACTCAAGGAAGCGGTATTCAGGTTGACTCGAGCACTCTCAACGGCGGAGTTTTGCTTGGCTCGGCGTTCCACCAACCAAGCACAGGCGGCGCATGTCATGCCGCTCACCAACAATTGCACCGTCTCTGTTTGGTCGGGATAGAGCGGAGATTCAGCTACTAGCCCCTGACGCACTGTGGCGTTGTCGTAGGCGTTAAAATCCTCGTCCAGCTGGTCAAGTGAGGGCGTTTCCGCGTAGTGAGTCCGTTGAGTATAGTAGTGCGACATACCCGAGCTGCAGATCAGTTCAGCAACCGCTTTACAGCCCGGGCAGCACATGGGTCTGGAGGTCCCGTCTACCTCGCAGGTCCAAAGACCCTGGTCGTCCATCATCTCACCGCAGTGAAAACATCTAATTTGGGTGGATGGTGCGACCGCTTGGCTAGTCCCGATCATTAGCAAAAGCAGCGTCTGTAAACCGACCCGAGATCAACCACTCCTGTGGCTCAGAGTGGCTGATGCTCCAGTACCAGCTTGACTCGATCGGCTCATTTAAGGGGATAAATAACCAATTGTCCGGGCCCGGCAGGAGGGTGGCCGAGATGTCCTTGTCCGCATCCAAGGGGTGGCTCAAGTGTAGGTGAGGCTGCTGTGCTGGTGCGAGGCCTGTCATGCGGACTCTCAGATGCGAGGAGGTGACTGCAAACTCTGCACTGATGCCTAAAGCCTCAGCTCGATTACGGTGCTCTGCTCGCTGGTTAATCGCAAGACCCACTTTGTAGTAATCATCAACGACTAAGTCGTCTTTGTATTTAAAGGCCAGCGAGACGGTATAAAGACTCGCGCTCACAACCGATCCGAGTAAGGCGATAATGAACCAAGGCCAAAACTCACGATACCAGGGGAGTCCAATCTGCTCGATACGTTTATTCATAAGGTGCCATGAATCGTGATTCGGTTCTAATTGAAAGGCTTGCATCATTCTGCGCAGTCGCAGTAAAGAAAATAACAGTCGACCCCTTAGGAATAGTATCGCTCGGTGCACTCAGACGAATCGAGTAAGTAAGGTCACTAGACGGCGCAACGGTTGGTGCTGTCTCGCCAATCAACTCGGCTTCATCTAGGCCCTCTACACTCAAATCGAATTGTTGTTCACTCGATGTCATGTTAATGAGATGCAAGGTATAAATGTTTTCTATGTGTCCCTGCTCGGTGGCAATGAACAAGTCCCCTCGGTCTCGCATCACGGTCAGCTCTAGAGGTGTTCTCGTCAGGACGCTATATGAAAATAAACTGAACATGATGAGAAGTGCAGTTAAGTAGCCGATAATTCTAGGTCGCAACCAGTGCGTTTTTCCACCCGCCAGTTCGTTCTCACTGGTGTAGGCTATGAGGTTTTTGGGGTAGTTCATCTTCGACATGACCGAATTACAGGCGTCTATGCACAATGCACAACCAATACATTGGTACTGAAGCCCTTCACGAATATCAATACCAGTCGGACAAACTTGAACACAGAGTTGGCAGTCAATACAGTGGCCAAGCTCGCTTGTCGTCAATTCCGCGTCGCGGCGGCGAGATCCTCTCGGCTCTCCGCGAGCCGCATCATACGACACGATCAGAGTGTCTTGATCAAACATCACCGATTGAAAACGTGCGTAGGGGCACATGTAGGTGCACACTTGCTCCCTGAGCCATCCTGCATTGATGTAGGTCGCAAGGGTAAAAAATACGGTCCATGCACTTTGCCAAGGTCCAGATTGCAGTGTGATGAGCTCCGGTAACAGATCTCGGATCGGATAAAAGTAGCCGACAAAAGTTAACCCAGTTAAAAACGCAACGGTCATCCAGCTGGCGTGCTTGAGACCTTTCCTGCTAATTTTATTGAGACTCAGGGGTGCTTGGTCAAGTTTGATCCGTTGATTGCGACTGCCTTCAAAGCGTTGCTCTAGATACATAAATATCGAGGTCCAGACGGTCTGAGGGCAGGTATACCCGCACCAGACCCGTCCTGCGATGACAGTGACCGCAAACAGTGCAAACGCCGCAATAATGAGTAGAAACGAGAGTAGAAAGAAGTCTTGGGGCCAAAAAGTGAGGCCTAGAATATGGAATTGGCGGTTTGGCAGATCGAACAACACAGATTGACGTTCGCCCCAGTTCAACCAGGGTAGGCCGAAATAGCCAATCAGTAGGGGCCAGCCCGTGTACAGTCGGACGCGCTGAAAGAAGCCCTCGATGGCGCGAGTGTAGATTTTCTCACGGCGCTGATACAGATCTATCTCAGAAACCTCTGCCGGCGCGAGCTCGTTTACATCAATAAGATCATTCTGTTTCACTACAATGTTACTCGGTTATTCAGATTAATACGGTGAGTGAGCGCAGGCCTAGGTATGTCAAGGTTCTTCCGATAGCCTCAGTCCGTAAACATAGGCGGTTAGGATATGAATCTTATCTTCGGACAGAATACTCGCCTGTGCGGGCATAATGCCGTTGCGTCCATGTCTGAGGGTTTGTGCGATAGCCGACTCCGAGCCACCGTAGAGCCAAATTCCATTGGTCAGGTTTGGAGCGCCCATTAACGGATTGCCTTTGCCCTCTGTTCCATGACAGGCAGAACAGTAGATACCATATTTTTGGGCACCCGCATCGGCGAGACCCGGGTCAGAAGTTCTGTTGTTGAGTCTTAATAAATGGGCCGTGACTTCGCTGATGCCTTGGTCACCGAGCACTGAGCCCCACGCCGGCATTGCAGCCTGGCGACCAGCGACCAAGGTGTGTTTAATCGCGTCAGCGGAGTCTCCCCAGAGCCAATCGTTGTCTCGTAGGTTCGGAAATCCATAGGCGCCTCTGGCATCTATACCGTGGCATTGAGCACAGTGATTACCAAATAGACGTTGTCCCATCTTCTTTACGGCGGGGTCAGTGGCGATCGTTTCTACGGAAAGAGCCAGATAACGATCTCGCATTGCTCGATGTTTCTCTTCGGCAGCGGCCACTTCCTGGTCATGCTGACCTTCTTGGGTCCAATTCAGAAAGCCTGGATAGTTACCGAGCCCTGGGTAAGCCGCAAGGTAACCCAATCCCCAGACGATGGTAATGACAAACATAAAAAACCACCAAGCGGGCAGAGGATTATCATATTCCTCGATGCCATCGTAGCTGTGGCCTGTTGTGTTACCTTCACCGTTGTCGCGTTTGCGATTTGCGAACAGCAGCCAAGTGACCGCGACCAGTGTGATCGCGGTAAGAATAATGATCCAGTTGCTCCAAAAGTTACTCATCGCCTTTCTCCCGCGAGCTTGAAACCGCTTCTGGCTCATCTGCGAAGGGTAAGTTTGCCGCTTCGTTGAATTCTTCCGTTCGCGCTTTACTGTAGGCCCAAACACATAAACCGAGGAATGAGCCCAACATAAGCACGGTACTCAGCCCTCTTAAATCATTAATATCCACTAGCGTCGCTCCGATAACACGGTGCCGAGGCCCTGTAAGTATGCGACTACCGCGTCGATCTCGTACTTACCTTCTACCACCGAGGCTGCTTGCTCGATGTCCGCATCAGAGTAGGGCACCCCGAGAGTTTGCAGGGTCCGGAGTTTTTTGGGTGTGACCGAAGCATCGATGGTGGTCTCGAACAGCCATGGGAAGGCTGGCATGTTGCTTTCGGGTACCACGTCACGTGGGTTCAATAGATGCGCCCGATGCCAGCCGTCACTGTAGCGTCCACCGACCCGAGCTAGATCAGGTCCAGTGCGTTTAGAACCCCAAAGAAAGGGTCGGTCATAAACAAATTCGCCCGCGACTGAGTAGTGTCCGTATCGTTCGCTCTCGGCTCGCAAGGCTCGAATCATCTGTGAATGACAGGTGTTGCAACCCTCTCTGATATAAATATCTCGTCCTTCGAGCTCCAAAGCACCCAGGGGTTTTAATCCATCGACCGGTTCTGATACCTGCTTAGAAAATATCAAAGGGACAAGTTCAACCAGTGAGCCAAAGCTGATCGCGACAATGGTAAGTACGATCATTAGGCTGATGTTTTTTTCGATGACCTCATGTTTCATAACCTTAGAGTCTCCCTAAACCGCATTGGCCAAGCGCTGTGATTCGGTATCGACAGCCCGATTCATAGTGACCGTTTTGTAGACGTTGTACGCCATGAGTAGCATCCCGAGGAAAAATATCAAACCGCCCGCTAGCCTTACGACGTAGCCTGGATAGCTCGCCACGAGTGACTCTACAAAGGTGTAGGTGAGGGTGCCGTCTTGGTTATAAGCGCGCCACATCAAGCCTTGCAGAATCCCGTTGACCCACATTGACGCGATATACAGCACGGTGCCAATGGTCGACATCCAAAAATGAACATTGATCAGTTCGATGCTATACATTTTATCTTTGCCAAATAAAATGGGGATGAGATGGTAGAGCGAACCAATTGAAATCATGGCGACCCAGCCGAGTGCGCCAGAGTGAACGTGGCCGATGGTCCAGTCGGTGTAGTGGCTCAGAGAGTTCACAGTTTTAATCGACATCATTGGGCCTTCGAAAGTCGACATCCCATAGAAGGAAAGACTCACCACTAGGAACCTGAGGATCGGATCGGTGCGGAGTTTGTGCCAAGCACCTGAGAGCGTCATGATGCCGTTGATCATGCCCCCCCAGCTCGGCGCGAGTAAAATTAGAGACATTACCATTCCTAGGCTCTGTGCCCAATCAGGCAGCGCGGTGTAGTGCAGGTGATGAGGTCCGGCCCAGATGTAGACCGCTACCAAGGCCCAGAAGTGCACGATGCTCAAACGATAGGAATAGACAGGGCGCTCTGCTTGCTTTGGCACAAAGTAATACATCATGCCAAGGAAACCCGCGGTCAAGAAGAAACCAACGGCATTGTGACCGTACCACCACTGAACCATGGCATCGGCAGTGCCTGCATAAATACTGTAGGACAGGAACAAGTTCACCGGTAAAGACGCGCTGTTAACCAAGTGCAGTACGGCAACGGTGATGATAAACGCACCGAAAAACCAGTTGGCGACGTAAATATGACTTACCTTGCGGCGCGCGATAGTGCCGAAAAATACCACGGCGTATGCGATCCAGACGATGGCGATTAAAACGTCGATGGGCCAAATGAGCTCAGCATATTCTTTGGAAGACGTCAGTCCCATTGGCAGTGTAATTGCCGCCAGAACGATCACGGTTTGCCAGCCCCAGAATGTAAAGGCAGCGAGCCCATCGGATAAGAGTCGCGCTTGCGTAGTACGTTGAACGACATAATAGGAGGTGGCGAACAGGGCCGAGCCCCCAAAGGCAAAAATGACCGCGTTGGTGTGCAGGGGGCGGAGGCGTCCAAAGCTGAACCAAGGCTGATTAAAGCTGAGGTCTGGCCATATCATTTGCGCTGCAATGATCACTCCGACGAGCATCCCGATGATGCCCCACACAATCGTCATTATGGCAAACTGTCGAACCACAGTGTAGTTGTATGTAGGGTGTTGTAGTGCGTGATTGAGTTCACTCATAGTGAGGGGGTCCGTATGACGTAGAGTTACAGCGAGTGGTCGGTGAATTCAGGAGCAAAACCATACTCCCAGGCTAAAATAGTCACCACCAAAATCCCGACAAAGATAACCATCGCTATCGCGATGATCGCGCTAGAGAATAAGAATCCGCGTTCGGATGGGATCTTCATTACAATCGGTATTCCGAGATACAGCAGGTACGTGGCCCAGCCGAGTGTGGCCACGCCGATCAGTAAATCCAGCCAAAGAATGGGATAAAAGCCTACTAAACCAGCCACAAAAAGTGGGGTGCAGGTATACCCTGCAATGACAATGCCTTTGGTGAGCGTCGAGTCGGCGCCGTAGGTCTCTGACATCCAGTGGATGAAATAGCCAATAATAGCCACAGAGGACACCATCACCAGGTAGAACAGAATGGCAATTTCGAACGCGCTCCGTTCCGTCAATCGAATGACGCTATCGGAAATTCCCACCGTCCAGCCGATCTGACTGGTGCCATAGTACCAGGCGGCTGCGGGGAGTATGGCCATGACTAAAGGATAGATGAGACAGATACTGAGCTGAGCGGGGTCGAGATTAGCGAGGCGTTGCCAAGTCGCCTTAGGGCTAATCAGCAGAGTAGCACCGTGCTGAATCATGTCTTATCTCCTTGATGGGTCTGAGGCGCAGTTGCTAGTGTATCTGGACGCGCAAGAGATACCTTGATATGAGTCAAGTTATCGAGCAAATCTTTGTCATCTAGCCTTCTTTTGATTCTAATAGCCTGCTGTGCGCGACCGTTTCCAATGCGGTGAGGTCAAAGATATGAATATCTTTCGTGCTGACGGCTATAATTTGCTGCTTCTGCAAACGGCCGATGGATCGGCTCACAGTTTCGACAGTTAGACCGAGATAATTGCCGATATCTAATCGAGACATGGGCAATCGGAATCGCATTGCTGAGAGCCCACGGCGGGCATTTCGAGCTGAGATGCTGAGCAAAAATGTGGCTAACCGCTCGTCCGCAGTATGTTTGCTAAGAAGGGTGATGAGCTGCTGATCTGAGCTGATCTCTCGGCTCATGAGTTTGAAGAACTGCATTTGCAAAGAGGGTACTTGTGCACTCAAATCACCGAGACGATCGAAGGGGATCTCACAGATTGCAGAAGTCTCAAGTGCCTTGGCGCTCGACTCATAGCGATTATTGTTGATGCCATCTAGGCCTAGGATTTCGCCTGGAAAATAAAATCCGGTGATCTGTTCTCGGCCATCACTGGTGCTTGAGAAGACTTTGAGGGCACCTGAACGGACCGCGAAAATCGAGTTGAACGACTGGTTCTCTCGATAAGCATACTGCCCTTTTTGAAGGGGTTTGCCGCGCTCAACGATAGAATCTAGTGCGCTCATGCTTCGAGGATCAAGCGACAATGGCAAGCACAAGGAATTGAGCCTGCAGTTACTGCAATTCATTTTGAATGTATGGCCGCATTGAGTGGCCGCTAGCTTGATTACCTCAGTCATACCACCGCTCTACTGCTGAGTTGGCGTTCGCGCGTTGTATTAGCTTACCCTAATATACAGCGAGTCGCATCTCTTTACTACGCTAACAGGGCTATCAAAAATGTCCTTATTAATGTGCGTCATCGCGCCTCCGTACGGGGCTCTATTTCTGTGTCATATGAGTTGTTTGAGATCAGGGTGGAGTGCGGGTTAGCCGGTATCGAACATCGCAGCAAGGGGATGCCGAGGAGTTTAACGATATCTAGCCGCTGCGCGAGCCCCGGTGGGGGTGCCGATAAATCAGGATCGTTGTACTCGATGTGAGTAATCTCGAGTGTTTGAATCAGCGCTATGTCTGCCATCGCAAGGTTATAACCCACGATACGGCATCCGATATCATTCATCGTTTGAGCAAATTCAATCACACTTCGGAAATCGGTTTCAGAGAAACTCAGATCGAGACGCAGCCACAGTCGCCGAGTACCTACACCATAATCTGACAGAGCATCTAGTAGCTGGTCGGTAAACTGCGAATTTAGCAAGCTTGCCGAGCTGACATCAATGACACAATGTGGGCATTCAATCGATTGATCCGCGAGAGTCTTAAGCCACGATAGTACAGCGCGCAAGCGCCATAGATCGAGGGCGCGTTGTTGCTCGATCCCCTGTGGCAACTCAGTGCAGTCGAGAGCATGACTTGATCCAACGGGTCGGACCGAGAACACCCAGCGAACGTCTGTGTCATTTGAAGCCCTGTTGTTGTATCTGGCTT
>CBFHJC010000070.1:0-9492 GCA_965656045.1 Aequoribacter sp. | reverse complement strand
CTTGCTGCCATTAGCGAATTTGTGCACTTTGCGTGCACTTCAGAGGACATCAACAACCTAGCGCACGCATTGATGCTAAAGGATGGTTTGAATGAGGTCCTTCTGCCGCAAATGCAGCAGTTAATCACAGTACTCACCACGCTTGCCCACGATCATGCTGACGTGGCCATGTTGTCACGTACGCATGGCCAGACAGCGTCGCCGACGACGCTTGGCAAGGAGTTTGCGAATGTGGTCATGCGCCTACGACGCCAGCTTGAGTCTATTGCCAGCGTATCCTTGCTCGGAAAATTAAATGGCGCAGTGGGAAACTACAATGCCCATGTGAGCGCATATTCGGATGTTGATTGGCCCACAGTATCGCAGGGATTCGTAGAGAGCTTGGGGATAGAATGGAATCCTTACACCACCCAAATTGAACCACACGACTACATGGCCGAACTCTTCGACGCCATCAGTCGGTTCAATGTGATCATGATTGATCTCAACCGGGATATCTGGGCCTATATCTCGAACGCGTATTTCAAACAGCGAACGATTGCTGGCGAGATTGGCTCTTCAACGATGCCTCATAAAGTGAACCCAATTGATTTCGAGAACTCAGAAGGTAACTTGGGTCTTGCCAACGCGATCTTGAACCACCTGTCACAGAAGCTCCCAATCAGCCGCTGGCAAAGAGACCTCACGGACAGCACGGTATTACGAAACATGGGGGTTGGCTTCGGCTATACCTCGCTTGCACTTCAATCGACCAGCAAGGGGCTGTCGAAACTAGAAGTCAATCATGCGGTCATTGCAGCAGATTTGGCGTCCTCTTGGGAGGTGCTTGCAGAACCCATACAGACCGTGATGCGTCGCTATGGGATCGAACACCCCTACGAAAAACTCAAAGAGCTCACTCGCGGCAAAGATATTGATGCGAAGTCAATACAGGCCTTTGTCCTAACGCTCGATATTCCTCAGACAGCCAAAGACGAGCTATCAGCACTCAGCCCCAGCACCTACACTGGAATTGCGGGTCTACTCGCTCGTGATCTTTGATCTTTGTGCTTGCACTCGGTAAAGTCAGCGTTTCGCCGCTAAATAGGCTGTAGGAGTCTGCTTTGCATGAGTGAGGCCCAGTTTGAACCCTCAGAAGTCAGGGTCGAGCGCATCGACTGGCGTCTTGGCGAGAGCCTGTTAACGGCGATAAGGCGTAAGGTGTTTATCGATGAACAGGGTATTCCCGAGAGTGTCGAACTTGACGGTCAAGACCCTCGCGCCAATCATTATGTTGCCATGATTGGGAGCAAGCCAGTCGGTACTGCGCGACAACTTGGGGACGGAAGAATTGGGCGTCTCGCGGTACTCGCAAGTCACAGGCGGCGGGGTATTGGAACGGCTCTAATGCGTACTGTGATCGCTGATGCACAGCGCCTCGGTGTTGCGAATATCTACTTACATGCACAGACTGATTCGCTGGATTTCTATCAGACTTTAGGCTTCACGCCCGTTGGAGAGCCCTTCACCGAGGCCAACAAGCCCCACCAAGCGATGCAGATGCCAATCGATTATCAGTCCTATTTTCAAAGAATCGTTGGGGCGCATTATCCGAACCCTGCAAGACAACTCGCCTTGAATCTCTGTCAAAAAGCGCAACGCAGTGTTCGCATATTCAGCGAGAGTCTTGACCCCCTCATTTTTGATAACCCTGAAATAGCACTTTCCTTGTCGGAATTATCACGAAGCGGCAGCCGGACTTCCGTACAGATTCTTATTACTGACAGCCACTCTTTAAGAACGCGTGGGCATCGTTTATTAGAGCTCGCCAAGCGTCTACCGAGTTTTGTGCAGATGAGAGTAACCGATTCGCCAGAGCACCTAAACGGCCGGCTGGTTTTGCTGGTAGACCAAAACCACACGCTGTATATGCCAGATACGACAGATCACCGCGTGCGTTATGAGATCGATGATCGCCCTCTTAATCTCCGTCTGACCGAAATTTTTGAGCGAGTCTGGCAGCGGAGTGAAGAGGATGCAAACTTCAGAGATCTCGGCATCTAAGGGCAGCGCGTAATCCCTGATTCTGCCTTCACAGTAAGTCTAGGATCTTGGTGGCGGCTTGATAAGCGGTGAGTTGATCATCGGCCACCTCCGCTTCGACTCTCGGTAACAAGGTTTGTGCTTGCGGACTAGCGAGTAACTTGGCCTGCAAACCCTCCTGAATCAATTGATGCAACCACTGCTGCTTTTGTTGCATCCGTTGCCGGCCCCACATGCCGTTGGCTTGCGCTAGCGCCGTATAATCCGTAATCATGGCCCAAATAGCGTCAATACCTTGATCCTCTAACGCTGAACAGGTAACCACTTTTGGTGTCCAGAACTGGGGATGGCTCAGCAGATGCATCGCATTTTGGTAGTGCTGCTGTGCTTGCGCAGCAAGTGCTCTACTGTCGCCGTCTGCTTTGTTGATCACCAGAGCATCCGCGAGCTCTAGAATCCCCTTTTTGATTCCTTGAAGCTCATCCCCTCCGCCAGGCAACATCAGCAACATGAAGAAATCGACCATGCCCGCAACCTGGTGTTCAGATTGCCCTACCCCAACCGTTTCTACCAAAATCACGTCGAAACCTGCAGCCTCACACAACAATAGAGTTTCGCGAGTACGCTGCGCTACACCGCCCAGAGTTTTGCCCGCGGGGCTCGGACGAATAAAGGCGTCAGAGGATCGAGACAAGACCTCCATCCGAGTTTTATCACCGAGTATGGAACCGCCTGCTACAGGCGAGCTCGGATCTACCGCGAGAACCGCGACGCGTTTACCAAGCGACAAAAGTAAGAGTCCAAACCGTTCTATGAAGGTCGATTTCCCAACCCCAGGCACCCCTGAGATGCCGATGCGAATGCTATTGCCAGTTTGCGGAAGCAATTGACCCAGAAGCTCTTGAGCCTGCGCGCGATGATCGCCGCGACTGCTTTCGATCAAGGTGATCGCTTTAGCGAGCGCTCGACGATCGCCCTTGACCAATGCATCGAGCGATATGCTCATTGCGAACCGAGCGACTCACGGACAGCGTCAAGCACAGCACGCGCGGACACGGGTATCGGCGTTCCTGGACCAAAAATGCATTTCACGCCCGCGTTGTAGAGTTCAGCGTAATCTTGCTGTGGTATGACGCCTCCTGCAATAACGATGATGTCGTCTCCCCCCTGTGCTTTAAGCGCTTGGACGAGTGCCGGGACAAGGGTCTTGTGTCCTGCAGCAAGCGATGACGCACCCACTACGTGAACGTCGTTCTCAATAGCTTGTTTCGCAACTTCCTCGGGCGTTGAAAACATGGGCGAGAGATCCACGTCAAAACCAACGTCAGCAAAGGCAGTAGCCACAACTTTAGCACCGCGGTCATGACCGTCCTGCCCCATTTTGCACACCAACATGCGCGGTCGGCGGCCGTAATCTGCCACAAATTGATCGATATCTTTAGAAATCATAGTCCAGTTATCGTCCTGCTCAAATGCGGCGCCGTAGACACCTGACACCGTCTGTGAGGTCGCATTAAAGCGCCCGAACTCACGTTCTAAAGCCTCTGATACCTCGCCGACAGTCGCACGCAAGCGGATGGCTTGAATAGCCAGATCCAGCAAGTTACCTTGACCTGACTTGGCAGCCTCTTGAAGGGCATCTAGGGCGTTTTTCACATCGTCATCGTTACGTTTTGCTTTTAAGGCCTTCAACTTACTTAGCTGAGACTCACGTACGGCCTGATCGTCGATGGACAGCACTTCTACGCTCTCGTTGGCGTCAGTGCGATATTTGTTCACGCCAACAATGACATCTTCGCCACGATCGATGCGGGCCTGCTTTTTAGCAGCGGCCTCTTCGATACGCAGTTTTGGCATACCTGTTTCAATGGCTTTGGCCATGCCACCCGCAGCCTCAACCTCTTCAATCAGCGCCCACGCTTTATCGGCGATGGACTGTGTCAGGTTCTCCATAAAATAAGAACCGCCCCATGGATCGACGACATGAGTAATACCCGTTTCTTCCTGAATAATGAGTTGCGTGTTTCGCGCAATACGTGCTGAGAATTCGGTCGGTAACGCGATCGCTTCGTCTAGGGCATTGGTGTGCAGAGACTGGGTGCCACCAAATACTGCTGCCATCGCCTCGATAGTGGTTCTCACAACATTATTGTAGGGATCTTGCTCAGTCAATGACCAACCAGAGGTTTGGCTATGCGTTCTAAGTATCGAGCTTTTGGCATTTTGGGGATTAAATTCACCGACGATTTTCGCCCACAGTAGACGCGCGGCTCGGAGCTTGGCGATCTCCATATAGAAATTCATACCAATGCCCCAAAAGAACGACAATCGGGGTGCGAACGAGTCGATATCCAAGCCCGCCGCAATCGCAGTTCTAATATACTCTTTTCCGTCTGCTAGTGTGTAAGCAAGCTCCAGTGCAGCATTGGCGCCTGCTTCTTGGATGTGATACCCCGAGATGCTAATGGTATTGAACTTCGGCATTTTGTCGGAACAGTAAGCAATAATATCGCCGATGATGCGCATACTGGGCGCCGGTGGGTAAATATAGGTGTTGCGCACCATGAACTCTTTCAGAATGTCGTTCTGGATGGTGCCGGTCAACGCCTCGCTGGGCACGCCCTGCTCTTCAGCAGCCACGATGTAGCCGGCTAAAACCGGTAAAACGGCGCCATTCATAGTCATCGAGACCGATACTTTGTCGAGCGGGATACCGTCGAAGAGCACTTTCATATCTTCGACGCTGTCAATCGCGACGCCCGCCTTGCCCACGTCGCCTGTCACCCGCTCGTGATCTGAGTCATAGCCTCTGTGCGTGGCAAGGTCAAATGCGACCGATATCCCCTGTCCACCTGCCGCTAGTGCTTTACGATAAAAGTCATTGGAGGCTTCGGCAGTTGAGAAACCTGCATACTGTCGAATGGTCCAAGGTCTGCCCGCATACATCGTTGCTTGAGGCCCTCTAATGTAGGGCGACATACCTGGCATCGTGTTCACATACTGAAGATTCTCGAGATCTTCGGCGGTGTAAAGTGCCTTAACATCAATATCTTCAGGCGTGTGCCATACTAGATCGTTTAAGGACTTTCCCTTCAGTTGCTGCTCTGCCAGTGCTTCCCAATTGGCCAAAGTCGACTCATTGGGGTCAAAAATCTTTTTTGTCATAGTAATCGACCTTATTCGTGAATACTTGCCGGTTGGCTAAGCTCAATGAGGACCCCATCGCAACTCTTGGGGTGGATAAAGATGACGCGAGCGCCATGGGCACCGGGAGTTGGCTCGTCACCGATGAATTGGTACCCCTTGGTTTTTAAGCGCGCCACATCAGAATCAATATCATCCGTTCGAAAGCACAGGTGATGAATACCGCCACCGCGTTTTTCGAGATAGGTTGCGATGGGGCCTTCACCACCTAAGGGATGGACCAGCTCGATGCTCGTTGCTGGCAACGGGAAAAAGGCCGTAGTGGTCTTGGCCGCAAGTACCTCTTCAGTGCCTTCAAAGGGCAGACCAAAGTCACTCATAAACCGAGTGATTGCCTTTTCGAGGTCAGGTACTGCGATCGCAATATGATCTAGCCCAGTGATCATGACGCCTCCTTAAGGATGTGGCCCAATAGTTCACGCGTTCGCTGGTGTTGTCTAGTGCGACGAACTTCGGGGGATTCTATCTCGATTTTTTCGTCGGGTGTGACTTTAAAAAGAGGCTGCCCTTTTCGAATAATCACGCCATCACCCTCTACTAAAACCTGGTCAATGGTGCCAGAGAATGGCGCATAGACTTTATTGAACATCTTCATGACTTCAACGATATAGAGCGGGTCGCCTGCTTCAAAATGGGAGCCCGCTGTCACGTAAAGGTCGTGTTGAGGCGTCTCTCGACCGTAAAACATGCCACCGCTTGCCGCCAGAATTTCATCGCCTTTGGCCACCGGTGGTGGCGCGAGCACTTTTGACATCTGGGCTTGCTGCTCAGCATCAAGTAATCGCTCTGGTATATGTATCGATAGATCATCGTTAACACACAAGCTGAAAAAATCGGCCTGGTGAGCAATCAAAGGGAGTAATAGCAGCAGATCTAGGCCAAGGAGATACCCATAATGGGCAGCACGCACGGCGTCCCAATCTTGTGGTGACAGTACTGCATGCTTGGGCGGTTCTTCGTCATCCAACAAGGAGCAGAGTTCGATCCAGTCCTCGCACTTTAGCACGTCATCTAACTCGTTATAAAATGCATTCGCTTTATCTAGTAAGTCTTTGTCATGACTCCAAATAACATTGGCTGCAGACTCCTCGGGACGAAATTCCATATTCAAAAAATGGTACATCTCATTGAGCAGTTCAATGGGATTCTCATTCCAGACGAATATACCGTCAACCTGACACGCACAGTCCTTGTTGATGCTGAGCCATCCGCTCAAAGCGTGGGGGTCTGCTAAGAGTCTTTGCACAGGCCGTTGCACAAGAGTTTGCTTCGCACTGAGACATTCACTCACAGCCAATTGATGCTCAGAGAGAGCCTGCGAAACTGCATGCTCGTGTATCACAGACCAAGCCGCATCAAGGTCGATTTGATCCGCGATGATTTTCATTTCACCAACCGCAGTTAAGTAGGGCACGATGAATCGCGTCGTTGGTCTCGCATTAATATTATTGCCGATAAACCAGTTCACGAGGCCATTGTGAAAGGATAAGTTGGTCGCTAGATCCTTACCTCTGAGTGTGGTCCTCCGCAAGGTTTCTGCCATTTGCCGATAGGTGTCCAAACGCGAGCGACCCACGGTCAGCAAAAGCGCAATGTTTGAATCATACGCGCCGGCAAGTGTGTATTTGATAAACACATCAGTGTCGGGGTTGTGTAGTGAGATGCCCTGATCGTCTCTGATCTCCCCGTCAATGGCATCGCTCCAGTACTCAATAACACCGCCTGCGGAGGGTAGTAGCGCATGATTCGTTGCATTCAAACGAGCTTCTACACTGTCGTTGTGCCTGATCACGCGTTCCGGCTTGGGTAGATTCGGCCCATGAGCAGCCAGGAGCACCATCGCTTCGACGAGTGAATCGACCACAAAAAAGTCATCGGGATTGTCAGGATTCGAAAACTTCATGGCGTAGCACAATTCAGTAACGCGATGCTCAACTTGAATTCGCGTATTCATCTCCATGAAAAAGTGTTTGTCTCGATCAACAATACACTCAAAGGTCGATACAGAATCGAGGCCAACCGCCTCACCGAAGCGAGCCGCCTCGTCTTCCATAGCAATAAGCGTCTTAAGGTCCTGCTTCAGAACAGCGGCCTCATGGGCCTGCCCCTGCAGCTCAGCTTCGTGAATTGCCGCCTCCAGCGACTCGACTGTGACAGACACCTCTAGCAGTTTCTGCTCATGCATCTGTAGCGAGCAGTCTCGACCGCCCAAGGTGATCGACCACTGCCCATTGCCAACTACTTGAATTTCTTGATGTCGAGTGGTTTCGATATTCAGTTCTACCAAAACATTTTTGTTATCACCGACGCCGGTCGCTTTGACTTCATTGAGAATTTCTCGAATCAACTCGGGTGTTTTGACGGCGGCCAGTTGGATCCGTTCGCCTTGAGATCCCGAGTAAGCCGAGGGCGCAGCGAGAATTCGCTGGCCTTTTCCACCGCCGCCAGAGATTGCTTTTAAGCGTATACGATTATTAGGGTACTCACTGTACATGTCCTCGACCGCTCGCGTGAGAGTCTCGCTGAGCTCTTCCACTGTATAAAGATCGATACCCTTGTCATAGGCTGCTTGTAGCACTCTATCGGCTTTATCTTCTAAAGTGATATCTTGGTCGTCAAGAAGATCACTGGGCAAGTCAAGGCCGTGCTCATGCACGACTTGTTTAAGGGCTGCAACATCTGGGTATTTCCGCAGTAAGGTCAGCGCCGTGCCATTATCAATCCCGGGAGTCACGCTGACACCCACCTTCAGAGCCGTGCGTTTGGCTTCGTCTTTCAACCCTGCATCATGAACTGTTCTAGAGCAAGGTCCGATGAAATTCAGACCTGCATGTTCCATCGCAGCCACCATCGCTTGGTCTTCGGCCATAAAACCGTAACCCGCAAAAATAGCGTTGTAACCATTGGCTTTAGCGATATCGATGATCTGCTGAATGCGTTGCTCACGCTCTTCTTTATTCGCGCCGGTATAGTCAGGGACACGGTGAACGTGATTCGGGTCCCGCATGGCACGCAGCTCAGGGGCCAGCGCATCTTGATAAACGATCGAATCTTTCTCGCTGAGCAAAATACCGAAATGAGTAATCCCCATTTCGGTAAAAACATCCATCACTTCCTTCCGTATAGGGCCTCGACAGATGATGAGTGGTTTCAGTTCGCGACAATCAAACTGTTTAACCCAGGCTGATGGGTGGAGATGCAACTGTCGTTGTTTATGAATCAACGGATTATTTAAGTAGTATTCGTTAGACACAGAGGGTTCCTTTATGGGCAGTTGGCAGCGCGCTTAATGAAACTCGCGCTGCACACCAGATAGTGGCTGAGGCGTGTAATGGCGCAAACAAAAGGCCATATGCTCTCCGAGTACTCTTCTCAAGTCTGAAGGCATCACAATCTGCGAAATTGATCCTAGGCTAAGTGCTTCGTTTGGATTCATCAGCTCGCGCTCGTAGCGCTGAGCCAGGCTCTGCTCCTCGGCTTTTACCCACTCGCCGACCAACTCCTGCGCCGCAGCTTGAGCCTCGCTCTGAGAAAGCCCCGCAGCCTGCTGAGCGGCCACCTCATGCTGCAGCTTCTGTTTCGCCGACTGACGAATGCTTTTTAGTTCATCTTTGTACACATACTCAACGCCAGCAGGTCCCATGACCGCGACGCGTGTGGTGGGTAATGCAACAACGAAATCAGCACCGGTGGCGTAGTTGTTATAGGACGCGTACGCACCGCCGAACGCATTTCGAACTAACACAAGGAATCGCGGCGTTCTCAGGTCGACAATGGCATCGAGCATGGCTCGACCCGCCTGCACAATGCCCCGACCTTCTTGCTCTTTCCCTGGCAAAAAGCCAGTGGTGTCTTCCAGAAATATAACGGGAATATTGTACAAGTTGCAGAACCGGATGAATCGGGCGTTTTTATACGCGGCGTCAACATCAATCTGGCCTGAGGCAACTGACGAGTTGTTGGCAACGAAACCGACGACATTGCCACCCATACGCCCGAGCGCGGTGATGGTATTGCGCGCACGTTCAGGTTGAATCTCGAGAAAGTCGCCATGATCGCAGAGCTGCTGAATCATAATAGTGATATCAATAGGCGTATTGAACCCTGTGGGGGAGTTGAAAGCCTGCTTCAACAGGATATCAATGTCCCATGTTTTTCTACTGAGTGGATCGCTAGAACTTTGAACGGGCGCGAACTCGCCTGAATGACTGGGTAGATAATTGAGTAGTTCACGCACTTTCCTCAGTGCTGCCACTTCGTCTCTGA
>CBFHJC010000069.1:0-9572 GCA_965656045.1 Aequoribacter sp. | reverse complement strand
CCTGCGAATGCAAGAAATCCTTAGCCCGTTGATCAGTGAGCGTCAGTCCCGCGGCGGCGATGTGCGCAGTCCCCTCGCGCAGAGTCCTGAAAATGCCGGGCAGGGTATTGGCATTAACCATCACCAGATCAACGCCCAGATCATCGGCGAAGCGCTTCATGAGCTGATACTCAAATCCAGTGGAGCCGGTGTTATCGCGGTAGAACGTGGTCGGACTCGTGCGGGTGACGACTGTCAGTTCTCCACTTTTGCGAATTTCTTCAAGTGTATCCGATGGTTCGCAGCCAGCTAAGAATAATGCGCCTACAGCGAGCAGTAGTGACTGTATGAGACGCCCGGCACGCAGTCGGTACTTTATGAGCCAAGTCGTCGCCAGTTCGCCCCAACTAGGGTAAACTGCGCACCTTTCTGGTATTAGACAGCATGGAGTCTTATTAGACATGCTCATTCTCCGCGGCGATGTCGCACTCTCTGACTTTCGTCTCATCAAGATCAACCAGCAGCTGGCTAATCTCGCTGCCAGTTATCGAGTTGCAGATACCCATTACGCGTATCTGGTGGCCCTAAGATCCCCGTTGGATGAGGCGCAGCTTGAGCGGCTCACCGCGCTCTTGAGCGCATCCAACGAGATTCCGTTGAGTGACGGCCTCAGCCATCAGTGTATCGTAAGTCCTCGCGTGGGTACTATATCTCCGTGGTCATCGAAAGCAACCGAGATCGCACGTCAGTGCGGCTTAGTGGACGTGTTGCGAATTGAGCGCGTGTTGGTGTACCAACTCGATCAATCGCTTAGAGCCAATGATGAACGTTCTCTGACACCACTGTGGGATCGCATGACCCAATCGGTATGGCGTGACTGGGGGGCACTAACGGCGCTTTTTGCCGAACACGACCCCGCACCTTTAGAACAGGTCGCAGTATGGTCAAGTGGCACTCCAGAGGGCCTGCTTAAGGCGAATCAAGATCTTGGTTTAGCGCTTGCTGACGATGAAATCGATTATTTAACGGACAGCTTTATCGCGCTCGGCCGAGATGCGACTGACGTTGAGTTGATGATGTTCGCGCAAGCCAACTCAGAACATTGCCGACACAAGATTTTTAATGCCAGCTGGACCATTGATGGCATTGATCAGCCTCATTCGCTGTTTCAAATGATTCGCAACACCTTCGAACAATCGGGAACACAGGTTTTGTCAGCTTATTCTGACAATGCTGCCGTGATCGAGGGGACCGACGGCTATCGCTTCTATCCCTGTTATGAGTCGGGACAATATACCGAAAGTTATGAGCCGATCCACTTGCTCATGAAGGTAGAAACGCACAACCATCCAACAGCAATTGAGCCATTCTCTGGGGCCGCAACCGGTTCCGGTGGTGAGATTAGGGATGAAGGGGCGGTGGGTCGAGGCTCTAAACCCAAGGTCGGCTTGACCGGCTTCAGTGTGTCGCATTTGCAACTCGCAGATTTTCCAAGGCCGTGGGAGAGCGATTACGGTAAGCCGACTCGGATCGTATCAGCGTTAGATATTATGATAGATGGCCCTCTTGGCGGCGCGGCCTTTAACAATGAGTTCGGGCGCCCCAATTTAAATGGCTACTTCAGAAGTTTTGAGCTCAGTCTCAACTCGGGTGATCATTCACAGGTTTTCGGATACCACAAGCCGATCATGATCGCGGGCGGTTACGGGAACATTCGCGCTGAACATGTTCAGAAAGGCGAATTTGGCCCCGGGGCACATCTCGTTGTGCTCGGTGGGCCAGCGATGCAGATTGGCTTAGGTGGCGGTGCAGCGTCGTCGATGGCAAGCGGCAGCTCCGATGAAAATCTAGATTTTGCGTCGGTTCAGCGTCATAACCCTGAAATGGAACGGCGTTGTCAAGAAGTCATAGATCGATGCTGGCAACTTGGGTCAAACAATCCCATTGCGTTTATACACGACGTCGGCGCGGGTGGTTTATCGAATGCGTTACCTGAATTGGTGAAAGATGGCGGTAGAGGCGGTCGCTTTCAGTTGCGTGATATCCCCAATGACGAGCCAGGGATGTCGCCATTGGCGCTGTGGTGTAACGAGTCACAGGAGCGTTATGTAATCGCGATAGAGCCAGAGAATTTCGAGATTTTCCGGACTATTTGTGAGCGGGAAAGATGTCCATTCGCCTGTGTGGGTGTGGCCACTGAAGAGCAAGAGATTACCGTTTACGATGGCTTCTTCGAGAACTCGCCCGTCGACCTTCCAATGAGCGTTCTGTTCGGCAAGCCGCCAAAAATGCATCGTACCGTGAATCGGAAGCAAATCTCGCTCGCGCCGCTTGATTTCCAGTGTACTTTCAGCGAGGCACTTGAACGGGTCCTGACGCAGCCAACGGTGGCCAGCAAACAGTTTTTGATCACCATTGGTGATCGAACTATCACGGGTCTCGTTGCAAGAGATCAAATGGTTGGGCCGTGGCAAGTACCGGTGGCAGACTGCGCGGTCACCACAATCGACTATCGAGGCTATGCCGGAGAGGCGATGGCAATGGGTGAGCGTACTCCGGTGGCTCTCATCTCGGGTCCTGCATCGGGTCGATTGGCAGTAGCGGAAGCGATTACTAATTTGGCAGCGACAGATATCGGTTGTTTGTCGAAGGTGAAATTGTCCGCTAACTGGATGTGTGCGGCAGGTTTTGAAGATCATGATGCGATCTTGTACGACACGGTCGAAGCAATCGGTATGGACTTCTGTCCTGAGCTCGGGATGACCATTCCGGTGGGTAAAGACTCGATGTCCATGCGCACGGTATGGGATGAGGAAGGAGAAGGGAAATCTGTTACCGCGCCTGTCTCAGTGATCATTTCCGCATTTACACCGGTGCGCGATGTAAGAAATACAGTGACACCGCAGCTTCAGAACGATACTGATGCGCCTATTTTACTACTTGACCTTGGGCGATCGAAAAATCGCTTAGGTGGATCTATCTTGGCTCAGTGCTTTGGACAACTCGGCGATCAGTGCCCGGATGTAGATGCCAGCGATCTGAGAGCGCTGTTTGATTTGATTCAGTGGGCTGTCAGTCACCAGGCCCTGCTGGCTTATCACGATCGCTCTGATGGCGGCTTAATCACCACCTTGCTAGAAATGAGTTTTGCCGGTCGTCTCGGGCTGGATTTAGCTTTGGCGATACCCAGCGATCGCGCGCTTGGCGCGCTGTTTGCGGAAGAGATTGGTGCAGTGGTGCAGCTTGTGCCATCGAAAGCGGATGAATTCATGGCACAGACGGTGGCACTTGGCATCTCAGATCTTGTGGTCCCCTTGGGTTTTGTCGACGATCAAGACAGTATCAGCATCCGTGTCGAAGATGGATTGTTATACGAGGGTCAGCGGTCTAAATTGCAGGAACTGTGGTCTCGAACCAGTTTTGAAATTCAAAAATTGCGCGACAACCCCGTCTGTGCTGAGCAAGAATTTGCGCAGATTGCGGAGCAGGATCCTGGTTTGCATGCGATTCTCAGCTTCGATCATTCGAAGGATCCTGCGGCGCCCTATCTTAATACGGGTCATCGTCCAAAGGTGGCGGTGTTGCGAGAGCAGGGCGTCAACGGGCAACAAGAAATGGCGGCTGCCTTTTATATCGCCGGTTTTGATGCCATTGACGTGCACATGAGTGACTTAATCTCTGGTCGTCATTCGCTGGATTCGTTCAAAGGATTGGTAGCGTGTGGCGGGTTCTCTTACGGGGATGTGTTGGGCGCGGGGTCAGGCTGGGCCAAAAGTATTCTGTTTAATGAAGCCTTGTCGTCGCAGTTTCGAGCATTTTTTGATCGTCAGGATACGTTTGCGCTAGGGGTGTGTAATGGTTGTCAGATGCTGTCACAACTCTCACCTCTTATACCCGGAGCCAATCACTGGCCCCGGTTTGAGCGCAATCTGTCAGAACAGTTCGAAGCACGGTTAGTATTGACCGAAGTGCTTGATTCTCCCTCGATTCTGCTGCAGGGTATGGCAGGTTCTCGGCTGCCGATCGCGGTGGCGCATGGCGAAGGTCGAGCGGTTTGGTCCACAGATCTGGACGAACAGCAGGGGTTGAAATCAGGATTAGTAGCCCTCAGATATACCAATAATCTGGGTGAGGCGACCGAAATGTACCCTGCGAATCCTAATGGCTCAGCGAATGGGGCAACGGGTTTTACAACGCCAGACGGACGTATCACGATTATGATGCCTCATCCGGAACGTGTGTTCAGAGCGGTGCAGCATTCTTGGTATCCCAAGGAGTGGCAAGG
The DNA here is from genome assembly GCA_965656045.1 of Aequoribacter sp. GTDB lineage: Bacteria > Pseudomonadota > Gammaproteobacteria > Pseudomonadales > Halieaceae > Aequoribacter. The sequence goes on along the minus strand of CBFHJC010000069.1, from coordinate 5,308 downwards.
CGACGCGCCGTGGTTGAGGCTATTCCGTAATGCTCGGCTGTGGGTGAACTAGCGTGCGCGAACAGTTTGGGCATGATGCCCTCCCTTTGGCCGCTGCAGATCGGGCCCTTATAAACACTAAATTCAGAGCGACTGTGCAGAGATCCCTATGTTAAATCGTTATTCACTATGGCAAAACCTGCTTATTCTGTGGGTTATTTTGGTCGGGTTTTTCTACGCGGCGCCCAATCTTTACGCGCCTGATCCGGCCGTGCAAATCACCAGTGCGAGCAGCGGACAAGTGATCGATGCGGCAACCTTGAATCGTGCTTTGCTGGCGCTTGAAGAAGCCGGGGTAGAGCACTTTGGCGAGGAAATCTCTGCCAATGAACGCAATGCACTTATTCGCCTTCGATCAGCCGATAAACAACTCATCGGGCAGGCCAGGATTGCGCGTGCGCTAGGTGATGGCTATATCGTGGCGCTCAATTTAGCACCTACGACGCCAGATTGGCTGAGTAACTGGGGTGCAACCCCAATGAAACTTGGACTTGATCTGAGTGGAGGCGTCCATTTTAAACTGGAAGTCGATGTCGAAGCTGCGCTCGAGCGCAGGTTTGAATTTTACTTGAGCTCGGTCAAAAAAGTGTTGCGAGAAAATCGGGTGAGGGGTCTGGTTGAGCTCACTGAGTCTGGTGTCGTGATGGCGAAGCTGGGTACAGCAGAGGAACGTGAACTCGCGCGGCAAGCCATTGCCGATGAAATGCCAGAGCTTGTTCTGGATAGAGTCGATAACGAAGAAGGCTTCGCAGTCACTGCGAGTATGACTGAGCAGGCGAAGGCAGAGCTGATTGACTATGCCGTTGCTCAGAACCTCACAACCTTGCGGAATCGAGTGAATGAACTAGGCGTTTCTGAACCTCTGGTTCAACGACAAGGCCGGAACCGCATTGTGGTCGAGTTGCCGGGTATCCAAGACACGGCAGAAGCCAAACGAATATTGGGCAAAGTGGCTAACCTAGAGTTTCGGCTCGTGGCAGCATCGGATGCGAGCCCGTCAGAGCGACAGCGATTTGAGTACCGCGGCGATGACCGACAAGGTATGAGCGAATGGCTCGAGCGTGATCTGATCATTACAGGGGAACGCGTGGCGAATGCGGCAGCCGGTTTTGATCAGAATGGACGCCCTAATGTCAGTATTAGCCTTGATGGCGAGGGTGGCACCTTAATGTCCCGAGCAACGCGGAACAACGTGAAGCGACGCATGGGTGTGTTGTTCATTGAACGCAAGTTCAAGACGCGGTACGAGCTCGCCGCGGATGGATCCGAGGTTATCACCAAGATTCCTTACGATGAAAAGAAGATTCTCACCGCACCCGTGATTCAGCAGGCACTAGGCGCTCAATTTCAGATTACCGGTTTAGACAGTCCTCTCGAGGCCAGTGAGCTGGCGCTCATGCTTCGAGCAGGCGCACTCGCAGCGCCTATTTCATTCGTTGAAGAGCGCACGGTGGGGCCTTCTCTCGGTGCCGAAAATATAGAACTAGGGGTCAAGTCAGTGCAGCTCGGTTTGGCCCTGGTGGTGCTCTTTATGGTGCTGTATTACCGAGTTTTTGGAATTGCAGCAGTCGTAGCGCTGTCGTGCAATCTGGTACTGCTGATTGCCTGCATGTCGCTGTTGGGAGCCACCCTGACCTTACCGGGTATCGCAGGTATTGTTCTGACAGTCGGAATGGCGGTGGACGCAAACGTGTTGATATTCTCTCGGATAAGGGAAGAGCTGAATGCTGGCAGTTCGGCGCAGATGGCGATACACAAGGGTTATGAGCAGGCTCTCAGCACGATTCTAGATGCCAATATCACGACTTTAATAGTAGCTGTCATTCTGTACGCGGTTGGCACAGGCCCGATTAAGGGGTTTGCGGTGACTTTGTCGCTGGGGATTCTGACGTCAATGTTCACGGCCATTCTAGGCACGCGCGCACTCATTAATGCAATTTATGGTGGGCGTAAGCTGAAAACGCTCCAGATAGGAGGGGTCTCTGCATGAAGATGTATAACTTCATGGCACTGCGTTGGCCAGCTGCGGTATTTTCACTGGTGTTATTCGCGATTAGCGTGGGTTCACTGGCGACGAAAGAGCTGCAATGGGGTCTCGATTTCACCGGTGGTACGCTGGTCGAGGTTGCGTACTCAGATTCAGCGGACTTGACCGAGATCCGGTCGACTCTTGATAGCCGAGGGTACAATGGTGCGTTGGTGGTCAGTTTTGGTACTGATCGAGATGTGCTGATTCGATTACCTGTGGGCACCTCAGATGAGCAGGGTGCTGCTCTGCTCGGTATTCTGCAGACTGAATCGTCTGACACTGTTGAGTTGCGTCGGATTGAGTTCGTGGGACCTCAGGTGGGCGAGGAGTTGCGGGAGCAGGGTGGGTTGGCAATGTTGCTCGCGCTGGGGCTGGTGATGGTTTATATCGCCTTTCGCTTCCAGTTTAAATTCGCGCTCGGTGCTGTTGGGGCCTTGGCTCACGATGTCATCATTGTGCTGGGGTTTTTCTCGATAATGGGGCTGGAGTTTGACCTTACGGTGTTGGCGGCCATTTTGGCCGTGATCGGTTATTCCCTGAACGACACCATCGTCGTCAGTGACCGGATTCGTGAAAACTTTAGAAAGCTGCGTCGGGTTGAGCCTATCGAGGTCATTAATCAATCACTCTCAGAGACACTGGGTCGGACCTTGGTCACGTCATTAACCACTTTGTTGGTGCTGATTTCATTAACATTAGTGGGTGGGGAGATGATCAATGGCTTTGCCATTGCCTTGCTCGTTGGTGTCGTGGTTGGTACTTATTCGTCGATTTATGTCGCGGCCAATTTATTGCTCAGCCTTGGCGTCAGCAAAGACGATTTGATCGTGCCTCTTCCCGACGAGCTCGAAGATGAGCTGGCGCTTGATCCTTGAGGTCTCAATTAAGAGGCCTCACAGGACCCTCACTGACAGCCCGTCGTAAAGGGCGTCACGATATACGTACTGCCCGTTAGACGTGTTGGTGTGAGGCTACTATTTGCAAGACCGACTTGAAAGCTCGCGGGTTACCCGCCACCACATTCCCGGACTCTAGATATTTCTCTGCGCCGGTAAAGTCACTGATCAAGCCCCCAGCTTCTTTGATGAGGAGTGCACCGGCGGCGATATCCCAAGGTGCTAAGCCCATTTCCCAGAAGCCATCGAGGCGTCCAGCCGCGACATAGGCGAGATCTAAACTGGCGGCTCCCGCCCTACGAATACCCGCGCAGCGGCCAGCTATATCTGAAAGCGTCGCAGCATACTGTGGTAAATAGGTATCGCAATGTCCGAGGAAAGGCGTTCCTGTGCCAATCAAAGCACTCTCTAAACCGTTCGATTGACTGACTCGCATTCGACGACCGTTAAATTGAGCACCACGACCCCGGGACGCCGTAAACTCTTCGCGAAGTACGGGGTTGTGCACCACGGCATGTTCCAACTTTCCCTTGAACGAACAGGCGATCGACACCGCGTAATGAGGGATGCCGCGCAGATAATTCGTGGTTCCATCAAGAGGATCGATAAACCAGACATACTCGGCGTTCTCGGGCCCTGTTCGCCCACTTTCTTCACCAATAAATGCGTGGTCTGGATAAGTCTTTTTGAGATGATAAATAATTTCTTGTTCGGAATTTCTATCGACTTCGGACACAAAGTCATTCACGCCCTTGCTATCGACAGGGAGCCTGTCTAGCTCATCGGCAGCTCTTACGATCATGTCGCCCGCTTTACGTGCTGCTCGAAGAGCGATACTTACCATTGGTTCCATGTGGCATGCGATCCTGCTTTGAATAAGCGCGGCAGTATAGCAGTCGCACCGGTTCTTAGCACGGAGAAAACTGTTACACTGCGCCATCCTGTTGTGACTGAGACTGCCGATGTTTGATACTGCAAAAGTGATCCTGGTAGAGCCTTCCCATCCCGGCAATATCGGTGCGGTGGCGCGGGCAATGAAAAATATGGGTTTTGCGCAGTTGGTCTTAGTTCAACCTAGACGCTATCCCGATGAAGAAGCCACTTGGCGGGCCGCGTCCGCTAGCGATGTCCTTGATAGCGCTATCGTGGTGGATACCGTTGAGGAAGCTATCGCAGAATGTCATTACGTAGTCGGCACGAGTGCGCGCGAGCGTCGGATTCCCTGGCCAATCCTTGACTCACGCAGAGCGGCGCAAGAGATTTTTCAGCAGTCCTCGTCCGGCACGGTCGGTCTGTTATTTGGTCGCGAGGACAGGGGCTTAACAAACGAAGAGCTCCAGCTGTGTAATTTACATGTCAATATCCCAACTGACGAAAGTTATCGCTCGATGAATCTAGCGATGGCTGTGCAGGTCATGTGCTACGAGCTGCGAATGTTGTCTTTAGAAGACCAGTTACCGAAGTCGCCCTCGGCGGATTGGGACTCTCCGTTTGTGGATAAGGCAAAAATGGCTTTGTTTTTTGAACATCTCGAAACGACCCTGCTTCACGTGGGCTTTCTAGATCCCAAATCACCTCGCCAGCTAATGACTCGGTTAAAACGCCTCTATAGTCGGGTGCAGATCGATGAGATGGAATTGAATATCCTCCGCGGTATCCTCACGGAAACGCAAAAAGTGATTCGTGAGCGCGATTCTCTGCGAGCGGATCGCCAAGAGAGCGAGATGAATCAGCCATGACTGCACGCCCAATCTACCTAGATTACCTAGCGACAACTCCGATCGCAGCAGAGGTTAAGCAGGCGATGCTTGAGTGTCTTGACGTTGACGCAGCCTATGGCAATCCCGCTTCAAGAACACATGTTTACGGTTGGCAAGCAGAGCACAAAGTCGAGGTGGCGCGTGAGCAGTTGGCACAACTGATTGGTGCCGACATGCGGGAATTGGTATTCACGTCGGGTGCGACGGAAGCCAATAATTTAGCCATTAAGGGTGTTTTTGAAGCGCTCCATTTCGAGGGTCATTTCATTACCAGTGCGATCGAGCACAAAGCCGTATTAGACCCCGCTAACTACTTACAGAAAAAAGGCGTTGCGGTGTCATTTGTGCCGGCTTCTAAAGAAGGAATCGTCACTGTTGAGGCGATTGAGCGCGCTGTTAGACCCGATACCAAGCTTATCTCAGTGATGTATGTTAACAATGAGTTGGGCACGATTAATCCTATTGCCGATATTGCGGCGTTTGCTGTTTCACGCGGAATCGCATTTCACGTCGACGCCGCGCAGGCGGTCGGTAAAGTGAAAATTGATCTGAGTTCACTGCCCATTGATCTCATGTCGATTTCA
>CBFHJC010000068.1:0-9795 GCA_965656045.1 Aequoribacter sp. | reverse complement strand
CAGCGCACTCGACATGCTTCAAGCCTGCGAAGAGGCGTGTCTAAGCGCCGATATTCTGATCGCTTGCGCCGCCGTGGCGGATTACCGTCCAATGCACTACAACGAGCAAAAGTTAAAAAAGCGGGGCTCCGAAGGCATGTCGATTGAGTTAGTACAGAACCCCGATATCGTGGCATCGATTGCAGAACAATACCCCTCTCTCTATCGAGTGGGATTTGCAGCAGAGACACAAGACCTCATCGAACACGCAAAAGCGAAACGTATTCGCAAAAAGCTTCATATGATCGCTGCCAACGACGTTTCGAATGGTGAGGTGTTTGGCACTGATGACAATGCTGTAACTCTGATTACCGAGCAGTCGGAAGTCCACTTGCCGAGCGCCAACAAGCGCGTCATTGCGCACCAGATTATCACGCACATTGCCGCTGAACTGGCAGACTCTGGGACCGGCTCGTGCTAGAGGTGAAGACACCATGAAGCGCACGAGTCGCTCCAATCAATCAAGGGGCTATCCCCTGCCTATGCTCACCCGTGTTGCGCTCATCTACCTAGGATCACTCGCCATCGCGCTCTCGTCAGTGCTTTATTTGCTGCTCGTTGATGCGCCCAATCAAACCGCTACCGACCTCCGTGAGATCGAGACCTTGGGCGCAGATACTCTCGCGTCAGAGGTCGGTCAAATTATTCGGACCACGCAAGACCAACTCCGCAATGCCCTCAATACCCAGATCGTCAAAGACGCCATTGAGAGTGCTGATTCGGACCGTATCGGGGTAGCGCAGCAATTCTTGCAGCCGCTTTTTCCAGAGGCAATCAGTTTACAACTCATTCATGTGGACGAGCTTGGATCGCAGTCGCTGCTGGCACCGCGTGAAACATTCAGAAACAACTTAGAAGCGGACTTAGTGAGACGTTCCCGGGAGGGCCTCGCGCCACCGGAGGCCTACGCCTTTGGTGACCGCGTCTTGATTAGCACGGCAGTAGCATCAGACTGGCGCAGCGCAAACGGCGCGCAAGGCGTTTTGCTACTATCACAGGGGCCGCAATACATTGGCACTATCTTGAGTACGCTCACCCTTGCGCAGAGCGCGGCTATTGATCTTCAACAAAAAATAATACAGCCCAACGGTCAAAGTGCGCTGTACTCTTTTTTTAGAATTGGTGCGCCGAGCGGCAGCAGCCACACTCAAGCCATAGAGGGTAGCCAATGGCAGCTGAGCTATAGCCCCGGACCCATTCTGGCCGCAACAGCGCAGTCGAATTTTTTGGGATTAGTTTTCGCACTGCTGGTGTTGCTTGCTTGCGCCGTTATGACACCCCTTTGGTTGCTGATCATAGCGCGTCGTGATCTGCGTGCCAGTGTTGCAGAAATCGCAAACCTACCAGCTTCCGAGCCTGATCCGAGCTTGGTTTGGTCAGACTTAGAACCACTGCTCGCGCTCAATCGCAGCCTTAGCTCTGCTGCAACCGCAGAGCGAGAACCCATCCAAGAGCCCGAGCCTGTCGCAGATGCGTCAACAGACTCAGAGCTTGCGGCCGTCATGGGTAATACGTCGAATTTTAGCGAAGCCATTGAACAAGTACGAAATCGCAGACGCAGGCCTCGTCAGACACGGGTAACAGAGACCACGGAAGAAGTCGGAGAAGTGAGCGACCTCTTGGCAACTCCAGTATCATCTTCCCTCAACGAATCGACTCTATCACCCGCAAGTCCGGCCAACTCGGGGCGCGACGACGTAGCGGCGACTCAACCAGCGTCTGAAATCGCTCAGCTCAGCTCAGATGAGACTGAGCACTTAGGGAGTCGCTTCCAGTTAGTTGACCGAGACGACGATGATAACTCCGTGCCGCATGAAGGCGTCGACTTAAGCAGCGGACTCGCGGCGCCTTTGCCCTCCGCATCTGCGCCTGTAGTTTTAGGAGGCCGGCGCCTGACGGTCGAGACGCTGCCTCGAGAAATCTTCAGAGCTTACGACATTCGGGGAATAGCAGAGACTCAGCTAGACGACGCCATCGTTGAGGTGATTGCCGCAGCAATCGCCACTATTGCAGCCGACCAAGGTGAGCACAGCATCGTGGTCGCCTCAGATGGACGACTATCGAGCCCAAGAATAAAAACTGTCTTGGTGCAATCATTGTTAGAGAGCGGAATCAATGTCGTGGATATTGGCGTAGTCCCGAGTCCGGTTCTTTACTTTGCGACACACCACTTGGCTCAGCGGTCAGGCCTGATGATTACCGGTAGCCACAGCGATCCTGAAGTGAACGGCATTAAACTCGTGCTCGATCAGAAGTCACCACCGCCTGGCACCATTGAGGCTATTTTCACGATTGCGAAAGCGGGTGTTTTTCCAAGCGGATCTGGCGCACTCACGCGCGAAAACGTCCTCCCGGCCTATATCCAGAAAGTGTGCGAAGATATTTTATTACCGAGCTCTCTCAAGGTGGTACTGGACGCGTCCAATGGCGTTGCGGGGAAAGTGGCACCCGAGATTTTTAGCGCTCTCGGCTGTCATGTTATTCCCCTATTTTGCGACATTGACGGGAACTTCCCCAACCATTTCCCGGATACCAGCAACGAGGCCAACTTAAAGCAGCTGTGCGACAAAGTGAGACAAGAGCGGGCCGATTTTGGTGTCGCATTTGACGGCGATGCAGACCGACTGGCAGTAGTGGACTCTGAAGGCGCGATCATCCGGACAGATCGCTTGATGATGATTCTGGCGCGCGATGTGCTCACCCGCAACCCAGGCGCAGATGTGGTTTACGATGTTAAATGCAGCCACCACCTTGGCGAGATCATTTCAAAATGGGGTGGTCGTCCCATTCTTTGGAAAACCGGGCACGCTTTAATGAAGCAAAAAATACGTGAGCAAGGGGCCATCTTAGGTGGCGAATTCTCTGGCCATGTTTTCTTCTGTGAGCGCTGGTTCGGTTTTGACGATGGTATCTATGCTGCCGCACGTGTTGCCGAGATCATTAGCACCGAAGGAAAAAGCCTGATCGAACTGGTGGCTGATTTACCCCCAAGTGTGAGTACGCCAGAGATTCTTATTGCATCAGATGACAACGAGAAATTCGCGCTTATTCAGCAGTTAGTGGATCAGTGCCAATTTGAAGGTGGTAAAATCAACACCATTGATGGTCTGCGTGTTGATTTCCCGTTCGGGTGGGGCCTGGTACGCGCCTCAAATACGACAGGGGCGTTGACGCTGCGCTTTGAAGCCGATAGCACTGAACAGCTGATGCTGATTCAATCTCTGTTTAGAACCGAACTAAGCCGCATCAAACCGACCATGGAACTACCCTTTTAATGAATGGAACGCATCAATGTCCTTAACCAGAGACAACGCACTTAACATCGCTCACGTACTGACAGAGTCGCTGCCGTATATTCAGCGTTTTATTGGGAAGACGATCGTGGTCAAATTTGGCGGTAATGCCATGACCGACGCTGAACTACACGACAGTTTTGCCCGCGACATCGTACTCATGAAACTGGTTGGTATGAACCCCGTAGTTGTTCATGGTGGCGGGCCGCAGATTGGCGCCTTACTTGAACGGCTCAATATCAAGAGTGAGTTTATCAATGGTATGAGAGTCACCGACGCCAATACCATGGACGTCGTCGAGATGGTTTTGGGCGGCAGCGTGAACAAAGAAATTGTCTCCTCCATCAACCGCAACGGCGGAAAGGCCATCGGGGTAACTGGCAAGGACGGGCAATTTATCCGCGCTAAGAAAATGACCATTGATCGATATTCGCCTGAGCTCGGCGCCTCGGAAATTATCGATATCGGTCATGTTGGACAGGTGAAATCCATCGACACCGAGGTGTTATCGGTGATCTTGGGGAGTAATTTTATTCCGGTCATTGCCCCAATTGGGGTTGATGCACAAGGCGCTACATACAATATCAACGCGGATCTCGTTGCTGGAAAAATTGCCGAAGTGATGCAAGCGGAAAAGCTCATGTTACTCACCAACGTCGCAGGGTTACTCGATAAAGACGGCACTATTCTGACCGGACTCACCACCAGCCAGGTTGATGCACTGATTGAAGACGGCACTATTTATGGCGGTATGTTGCCCAAAATTCAGTGTGCGCTAGACGCAGTAAAAGGTGGGGTAACCAGCGCGCATATTATTGACGGGCGAGTGCCTCACGCTACCATGCTCGAAATATTTACAGATCAAGGTATTGGTACCCTCATCACTAACCGACCTAATCGCTAACAGGGCGCTGCTATGACCAGACAAAAAGGCCAACGACGGCAAGAAATTCTAGAAACCCTCGCCGACATGTTAGAAAAAAGCCCAGGAAGACGGATCACCACCTCAGCGCTGGCCGAGCAAGTCGGTGTTTCAGAAGCGGCGCTCTATCGACATTTTCCAAGTAAAACTAAGATGTTCGAGGGGCTCATCGAGTTCATTGAGGACACACTATTTACTCGTATCGGCCTGATTGTTAAGGAGCAGCAGACGGCTTTACTTCAGTGTGAGCGAATCCTCACGCTGTTACTTGGCTTTGCCGAAAAAAATCCTGGCATCACTCGGCTTATGACTGGTGACATCCTGAACGGCGAAACCGAACGACTGCGTATTCGTGTAAGCCAGCTTTTTGATCGCCTTGAAACCCAGCTGAAACAAATTCTTCGTGAAGCAGAACTGAAAGAACAACAACGCGTTCAAATTCCGGTGGCGGCGGCGGCAAACCTTATGATGGCAGCGGCCGAGGGCAGACTCATGCAGTTTGTTCGGAGTGAGTTCAAACGCAGCCCAACAGCAGGGTGGTCACAGCAATGGCAACTGCTGACCCAGGGGTTTTTGCGCTAATCTCATTGCGGGCTCGAAAGTGAGCGTCGCATCAACACCTGGTCCATCAAATGCTGAAAACGGTCGATATCGGCTTGGTAGGCTTGCGTGACGTCTTCCACTTCTTGTTCGCGATCACTGAGTGCGAGCTGACTGGTCTCGATGCGGGCACGCAAATTTTGAATAGCCTCTATGCGCTCCTGATCCAAGGCTTGACCGAGTCGCTCAATGGCAGCGGCTTCAGCTTGATAATTCCCCAGCTGTTGTGCCATAGAGCGAAGATTGCTCCGTAAGATATTAGCGCGTATCTGCAAGGCCTGTAGTGAGCGCTCCCGAGCAGCCTTGATATCGTCGATCGAGCTGTAGCGGATCAGCAGCAGTTCATCGGCTTTACGCTGCTGTTCTGCTTGCCGCTGCGCCCGCTCCGCCTCTGATTCTTGGGCATCAAGCGCTTCGAGCTGCTCAGGCGTTTTTTTAGGTGGGACGACTCGCAACAGCACACCCGTGTCACTCAGAACCTCGTACCCTAGCGCCGCAACCTCGGGTGGTAAACGATCGTTAATAACCGACACTCCCGAGGCGTCTTTATAGCGGTAGATCTCCCGAGCGTCGAGCGAAGAAGATGCGCACAGCAGCGTGCTCGCAATCAGGAAACTGAAAAGAATGGTGCTGACAGAATTGGCATTAGCTGTCATCGCCCGCTTCCTGCTTAGCGCCGTAGCGCTCACGATAATCGGCCATGGCGGTGCGCAAATCTGAAGTGGTTCGACTGTCAGACGCAAGGTGCGCGACCAAATCAGCAAAAGTGACGATGCTCAACACCTGCAGTCCATAACGCGCGCTCAATGATTGACCCGCCGACAACGCTCCGTGGACGGCCTCTTGTCGATCCAGCCCAATCGCAATTCCTACAGGACTGGCGCCCGCTTCAACAATCATTTCAATCACCTCAGAAGCGGCGGTTCCTGCGGTCATGACATCATCGATGATCAAGACCCTGCCCGCCAAAGGTGCACCCACTAACTGGCCACCCTCACCATGCGCTTTTTTCTCTTTACGGTTATAGGCAAAGGGGGTATCGATGCCATGGTGCTCAAACAGGGCTGCTGCAGTCACAGCAGCGAGAGGAATGCCTTTATAGGCAGGTCCAAATAAAATATCAAATTCAAGGCCCGATGCCACAATGCAATCGGCATAACAGCGACCCAGTTGTGCCAAGGCAGAACCTGAGCACAAAACACCAGCGTTAAAAAAATAGGGCGAAACTCGTCCCGATTTTAGCGTAAATTCGCCAAACTTGAGGGCATCGTAGTCTTTTGCCAACTGTATGAAGCTGGCTTGATAGGGCTGCAACACTGACAGTCTCTCCTGAACGCATTCCGCGCGCACCTTTTTAGAACAAAGGTGCCTTTTTTGATGTATTTAGCGACACAATCGCCGCTGTTTAGCACAAATTCTTCACTCATGCCGACATATTAAACAACATAAGGCATACTAAATTCGCGCTGACTTAGGTATCATACACATTCTCATTTTAAGGGGCTACGAATGCGAGTCATCAGTTTCAGCGCGGACGGATTAATCGATGCCGAGAAAGCTGGCTTTTTTGACTGGCTAGCAACCCAAGACGCCGACGTTGTTTGCATCCAAGATATTCGATGCTCAGAGTACGACTTGCGTAAAGATGCCTTTTTCCCTCGTGAATACAACGCTTACTTTTTCGATAACGTGAATGATAGCTCACAAGAAGGCGTTGCGATTTACACCAAGCAACTCCCCAAAGCGATCATGACTGGGCTTGGGTTTGGCGACTTTGATATGGAAGGTCGGTATATTCAAGCCGACTTTGGTACGGTAAGCATCGGTGCGCTATTGGCGCCTTATTCCGCGCCCAACGACAGTGGGGCACAAGCAAAGAAAAATGAGTTCTATCAACTCCTCGTCAACCACCTAGAAAAAGTCACTCATAAACGCCGTGAATTCATTATTTGCGGCAACTGGCGCATCGCGCACAAAGCCCAAGACGTAGAATTCACTGAGCGCCGCAGCAAATTGCCCGGGTTCTTAGCCGAAGAGCGCCAGTGGATCGATGAGATCACCGAGATCGGCTACGTCGATGCCTTTCGAGAAGTCAATTCAGATAGCGACGAATACACCTTTTGGCCCGGTGGAAAAATTGGGGTCGACGGTATGCGCACCGATTTTCAGCTGGTATCAAAAGGCCTGCAGTACAATGTCGACTATGGCGCTATCTACAAAAGCAAAACGTTCTCTACGCATGCTCCGGTCATCATGGACTACGACGTCGAGCTGTAAGAAAGAGGCTTATTAGCCCTCAGCTAAGGCTCGTCTTTGCGCCTCGAACAGCTGGCGAATCCCCGCCTCTGCCAAATCCAGCATCGTATTAAGCTCTGACCGATCAAAAGTCGCGCCCTCTGCCGTGCCCTGCACCTCAATAAGTCCGCCATCTTCGCCCATCACGACATTCATGTCGGTATCCGCGGAAGAGTCTTCAGGATAATCAAGATCCAATACGGGCACACCCTGATACAAGCCCACCGATACCGAGGCCACTAACTGCCGTAATGGATCTTGTTTCAGTACCTTGTCTCGTTGCAGGCCAACTAAGGCGTCGACTAAGGCCACACAGGCACCCGTAATAGCCGCTGTTCGAGTGCCGCCATCTGCTTGAATCACATCACAATCCACGGTAATCGTGTAGTCAGGCATCTTGCTTAAGTCGACCACGGCGCGCAAAGACCGCCCTATGAGCCTTTGAATCTCTTGGGTTCTGCCACTTTGTTTGCCACGGGCAGCTTCACGGTCCATACGTGACCCTGTCGAACGGGGTAGCATGCCATATTCTGCGGTAATCCAGCCCTGTCCTTTCCCTCGCAAAAACCGGGGCACAGAGTCAGCAACCGAGGCCGTGCACAGAACCTTAGTATTACCAAATTCGACCAGGACGGACCCTTCGGCATGGCAAGTAAAGCCTCGTGTGATCACAATATTGCGAAGCTCATGCGGGGCGCGGGCGCTGGGTCTAGTCATCGATTTCTCCGAAAAACCAGAGTATAGCAAAGCCAGCAGGAATCGGGGCGGGAGTTTCGCTGAATAACAGACTTACTGCTACACTGCTGAGCAACAAGGAGCACTTATGACCCATAGCATGACAGGCTTTGGCCAATCCCAGAGCAACACCGACAGCAGCACGCTGGTCATCGAGATTCGCAGTGTCAATCACCGACATCTGGAAATATCGATGCGGCTACCCGAAGCGCTGGGCGCACTCGAGGTCAACCTCCGCAACCGTATTAAGCAATGCCTCTCACGCGGCAAAATTGATGTTCACATTCGCTTGCAACAGTCAGATGAAAAACCCCAAACCGCGGGAATCAATGAGCGCCACCTAGAATTGATTCTCGCGAGACTCCGGCATATTCAAAATGCTGGCGGCGACCTGGTGAGTCCCGCCTCAGCCGCTGAAATAATGCGAATAGAGGGCATCATAGAACATCAAGCCATCGATCTAACAACGCTCGGCGCTGCCGTTCAAACCACTTTTGAAACGGCGCTTGAGCAGCTCCAAATGAGCAGAGCAGGTGAAGGGCTCGCACTAAAAAAGACCGTGCTATCTCGTGTCTCCGACATCACCGCGCAACTTGAGCAGATCAAAACTGTATTTCCCATGGCCAAACAAGGCTTCGAGGATCGGCTTAGAAGTAAGCTCGCAGAATTGAGCGTAGATATCGATGAGCAGCGTTTAGCGCAAGAAATCATCTTATTTACACAAAAAGCTGACATCGATGAAGAGCTCGACCGCCTCGAGGTGCACCTACGCGAGATCAAGGCGATACTAGAGACGGCCGGCCCGTGTGGACGCAAGCTCGATTTTTTGATGCAAGAGCTTAACCGCGAGGCCAATACCATCGCATCAAAATCGATTCATACCGACATTACCAAAGCGTCAGTCGAAATGAAGGTATTGATTGAGCAGATGCGGGAGCAGATTCAGAACATCGAATAAACTTGTAATCCCCCCATTTATAACCGCGCTTTTCAGTCGAGGGTTAGGCGACCTCCATGAGTCGCCTTGGTGGCACACCTAGCCAAGATAGCGCTGAGCCATGTCGGATACTGACTCGTAGAAACCGGTCATCGTCTCTTGCACGATTTCTTCAGCAGTTTTCACTGCATCAATTCGACCAACGACCTGACCCGATAACGGAATCGCCGCCTCCATATCACCCCCAAAATAGAGTTCGGGGATATTGGTCATGTGTTCCGAAACATTGAATGCACCGAGGGGGAGCAATTCAGCAGTGCGCTCTGTTCGCAACGCGCGCAGCGCGGGCCGAGACGCCTGATTCAGGAACACGGTATCCGTTTCCTTGGCGTTCACAACCGCCTGCTTCCAATTAGCGTGCACTGGCGAATCGGCACAACTGAGCATTCGGGTGCCCATTTGTACACCCTCGGCACCCATGGCAAAAGCGCCGGCCATCGATAGGCCATCGCACATGCCACCTGCAGCAATAATAGGCACATCGACTCGTGATCGAATGAGTGGCAGTAACACCATGGTCGAAACAGGACTGGGGTTCTTGAATCCGCCGCCTTCTCCGCCTTCTACCACCAATCCATCAACCCCGCAGTCTATCGCCTTTAGCGCCATATCGAGCGTAGGTACGACATGAAAAACCTTGATCCCAGCCTCTTGAAAAGCCTGGGTACAGACACTTGGACTACCGGATGAGGTGGTCACAAACTTAATACCCTGATTGATCACAAAATCAACAATATTGGTACCTTTAACGTAAGATAGCGCCACGTTCATGCCAAAAGGCTTATCAGTGAGCTCTTTCATCTTGGCGACTTCGGCGCGAATCACATCGAGTTCACCCGAGGCTGTTTCAATCACACCCAATCCACCCGCGTTGCTCACAGCCGACGCCAGCTGTGCTCGCGCGATCCATCCCA
>CBFHJC010000067.1:0-9954 GCA_965656045.1 Aequoribacter sp. | reverse complement strand
GCTCAATTACCCAGCCGCACTACTTGTAAGTCAGGATCTCGGGATTCGCCAGCCCGCTCTAAACGTGCCAAATAATCCTGCCAGAGGACCTCTTGTTGTTGTCCAAGCCGGTAAAGATACGCTGTGGAGTATAGCCCTGAATCATGGCCATCATTAAATGTGATCTGAAACGCGTAGTGTCCCACTGGGTTTACTGCCGTAATGACCACATCACGTTTGCCGATCTGCAGAATTTCTTGACCCGGTCCGTGCCCTTTGACTTCAGCTGACGGAGAATGCACACGGAGAAACTCAAAGGTCAGAGCAAACTCTTGCTGGTCAGCGAAGACCAGCTGCATTTCTCGCGATGTTTTCTTAACCTTGATCGAGACAAGCTGTGGCGCATTCATAGGGTTGGCTCATAGAATGAATTTAGACAGGTCATGGTCATCTCGGATCGCGCTCAGATGCTGTTCGACATACGCTGTATCGATCAACAAAACGGCATCGCTACTGGCATCGGACGCCGTAAAGGAAGCCTCGTCGAGTAATCGCTCCATCACTGTATGAAGGCGTCTAGCCCCGATATTCTCGACCCGCTCATTCACTTGCCACGCCGATTCTGCGATACGGCGAATGCCGTCGCTGGTAAATTCAACGCGCAGACCTTCGGTGGCGAGTAGGGCGCTATATTGCTGTGTCAGTGAGGCTTTTGGCTCGGTCAGGATGCGTTCAAAGTCGTCCGACGAGAGAGCGGTCAGTTCAACTCGAATGGGCAGTCTGCCTTGCAGTTCAGGAATGAGATCCGACGGTTTCGAAACGTGGAACGCGCCAGACGCAATAAATAGAATGTGATCCGTTTTCACAAACCCATACTTTGTGCTGACTGAGCTGCCCTCAATGAGTGGCAGCAAGTCGCGTTGGACGCCTTCTCTTGAGACGTCCGCGCCACCGGTATCGCCGCGTTTCGCCACTTTGTCGATCTCGTCGATGAACACAATGCCGGTCTGCTCTGCGGCCTCGATGGCTCGCTGTTTAATATCCTCCTCACTGACCAACTTCTGTGCCTCTTCGTCGGTGAGGGCCTGAAGGGCAGCGGCGATAGTGAGAGTGCGTTTCTTGGTGGGACGGTTGCCGGCATTGCTAAACAGGGATTGCAGTTGCTGTGTCATTTCTTCCATGCCGGGTGGCGCCATGATGTCGATTCGAGCTGCTCGATCTTGGAGCTCGAGCTCAATTTCCTTGTCATTTAAGTCACCTTCGCGCAACTTTTTCCGCATGAGCTGGCGTGCACTACCCGAGGACTGATCATCACTCGATCGGGCAGGTGGCACCAGAAGATCCAAAATACGCTCTTCGGCGGCTTCTTCAGCTCGGATTGTCACTTGTTGCAAGGCTTGTTCTCGACACATCTTGATCGAGGTCTCGACCAAATCTCGGACAATCGATTCGACGTCACGGCCTACGTAACCCACTTCGGTGAATTTGGTTGCCTCGACTTTTAAAAAGGGCGCATTCGCGAGTTTGGCGAGGCGTCGGGCAATTTCAGTTTTGCCGACGCCGGTCGGGCCAATCATGAGAATATTTTTAGGGCTGACTTCTGCTCGAAGAGAGGGCTCTAACTGCATACGACGCCAGCGATTGCGCAGTGCAATGGCGACTGCACGCTTGGCTTCACTCTGGCCCACGATATGGCGATCGAGTTCATGTACGATTTCTCTGGGGGTCATGTTAGACATAGTGTTGACCTAGTAGTCGATGACTTCGACGGTATGATTGTGATTGGTATAAATGCAGATGTCGCCGGCGATGGTCAGCGCATTCTGTGCTATCTCGCGGGCGCTCAACTGAGTGTAGTCGAGTAGGGCTCTGGCGGCAGATTGTGCGAAAGGCCCGCCCGATCCAATAGCGATAAGGTTGTTCTCGGGCTCTATTACGTCACCATTGCCGCTAATGACGAGCGAAGTCTCTTTGTCAGCCACGGCCAAAAGCGCTTCTAGTTGGCGGAGGCTGCGCTCAGTTCGCCATGCTTTCGCGAGTTCTACCGCGGCTCTGGTGAGTTGTCCATGATATTTGTCGAGTTGCGTTTCAAACAGCTCGAACAGTGTGAAAGCATCGGCAGTGCCGCCAGCAAAGCCAGCTATGACTTGATCTTTGTAGAGTCGTCGGACTTTGCGGGCATTGCCTTTCATGACCGTATTACCCATTGATACTTGGCCATCTCCGGCAATAACAACCTGATTATCACGCCGCACGCAGACTATGGTCGTGCCTCTGAATTGTTCCATTTCGCACCTCGTTAAAGCAATGTGGGCCTTAGTGGTTAGTTCAAGCGTTCGCCAGCCCGACGACTTAAGATAAGAGTATCGATGTTCTGGCTGGCTGTGAGCGCCTTGACTCGGTCGACCTCGGCGCGCTGGGTTAAGGGTCCCAAGTAGACCCTGTGCCAATCTCCGGCTTGATTAGACACTTGATCAATAGTCGGGTCGAGACCCAATAAAATCAGCTCTGCACGTCGTTTTTCAGCATCGGCTGCGTTCTTAAACGAGCCTGCTTGGACAATAAAATAGTCTGTGTCAATGGTAGTCGAAGGTCTTGAGGATGGCATCGTGGGAACGGGTAGGTCGCCGACTCGCTGGTTCGGGAGCGTGGTGTAGAACTCATAAGTGGGTGATGGGTCTGACTGCGGCAGTAGTCCCGTTGAGAGGCTCTGAGCTTTATTGCTCACCGCGGTGAGCAAATTTAAAGAGCTGACCAGCAGCGTCAATGCAATACCGCAAATGAGGCCCAGTATAAAGCCAAGTGCGCGCGGTTTCGGTTTGGTCTCGGTGGTATTCTGCCGACGCCTTGCTTGTGGCTTTGCTGACATTTACATGGACTCCGGGGCACTGACGCCGAGGATATCAAGCCCATTTTTGATGACTTGTCGGGTGCCGAGGCAGAGGGCAATACGAGCTTTCATAACCACCTCATCATCGACCAGAACCCGGTGCGCGTTATAAAAAGTGTGAAAGGTTGCCGCTAATTCTTTTAAGTAATTCGCGATCAGATGAGGCGATCGCTGAGTGCAGGCCTGCTGCATGAGCGCGGGGAATTTATCCAGTTCTTTTAAGAGGGCATATTCCTGCGGTTGATCGAGCGCCGCCAAGATCTCGGGCGCAAGCAGTTCCTCGGTGGTATAGCTGCGCTCGAGCTTTCGCAGCATCGCACAAATTCGAGCATGAGCGTATTGAATGTAGTACACCGGGTTCTCATTGGTGCGTGATAGCGCTAAATCAATATCAAAAGTGAGCTGAGAAGTGGGTGCTCTGGCAACCAGAAAATAGCGAGTGGCATCACAGCCAACTTCTTCTACCAAGTCGCGCAGAGTCACATAGCTGCCGGCGCGTTTGGAGAGTTTGACCTCTTCGCCGTTACGCATCACCAGAACCATTTGGTGCAGGACATACTCTGGCCAGCCCTCGGGTATTCCAACATCCAGTGCCTGCAAACCGGCCCTCACTCGGGTAATGGTCGAGTGATGGTCTGCACCCTGCTCATTGATTACCGTGCTGAATCCGCGCTGCCATTTGTTGAGGTGGTAGGCGACGTCGGGGACAAAGTAGGTATAACCTCCCTCACTTTTTCTCATCACACGATTCTTGTCGTCTCCAAAGGTTTCGGTTCGCAGCCACAAGGCCTCGGCCTCTTCATAGGTGTGACCGCTGGCAATTAGCCGATCGACAACTGCGTCGACTGCACCGGATTGGTACAGTGAGGACTCCAAAAAGTAATGATCAAAGCGCACTCTAAAAGCTGTGAGGTCATGGTCCTGCTCGCGTCGCAGGTAAGCCACTGCAAATTCTCTGATAGCAGCGATGTCGTTAACATCACCGTTGGCGGCTACCTGCCGATCTTCGGCTTCTATCATCGCCTTATTCATGAAGCTTTCTGCGACATCTCGAATATAGTCGCCCCGATAGCCGTCTTCCGGCCAGCTCGGATCATCGGGTGTTAAGCCGAGGCATCTCGCTTGCACTGACCGCGCGAGATGATCAATCTGAGCACCGGCGTCGTTGTAATAAAATTCACGTTGTACGGTATAGCCGCCTGCGCTGAGGAGTCGGCAAATACTATCGCCGACCGCAGCACCGCGGCCGTGGCCAACATGCAGAGGCCCGGTTGGGTTGGCGGACACAAACTCCACCTGGACGGATTCTCCCTTGCCCATGTCGTGGTGCCCAAAGGTGTCACCAGCGCTGAGAATACTGTGCAGCGTGCTCGACAGTGACTGCTTGGATAAAAAGAAGTTGATGAAGCCTGGGCCTGCAATCTCGATGGCATCGATATCACGGTCTTCAGGAATCGCAGCGATGATCGCTGTGGCAAGCTGGCGGGGGTTCACACCTGCTTGTTTCGCGAGAGCCAGCGCGATATTGGTGGCAAAATCGCCGTGTGCGGGATCGCGGGTGCGTTCAATAGTGATGCGGCTAGCGTCAGCCTCGGTGAGCGTCTTGTCAGCGACCAAAGAGTCGAGAGCTTGGCTGATCAGAGACTGTATGTGTTCTTGCATGATGCTGAATCGGCTCCTTATAAAACGGCATTATCCGTTGTTCGGTGGTCAAATAAAAGACTTACACAGGGTTATAAAAAGTCATAGGGATCCACATCTACAGCAAAGCTCAAGTGACTTTTTGATCGGATCGTGTTCAAAATAGTGATTAGGTGAGCGACCCATTGATGCAGGTTTTTCTGGTGTGCCGAGAATACCGTGAGCTGATAGCGGAATTTGCCGGCCCTGCGTGACAGTGGCGCTGGGATCGGGCCAATGAATTGTAGGTCAGAGGGCAGTTCTCGCTGCGCGCGCTGACGGCATGTCATGAGAAAAGCCTCGGCATCACTGGGCGCTGGACTGTCACAATGAATCAGCATCATTTGTCCGATCGGTGGCAGGCCACTGTTGATTCGATGCTGCAATAGATCATGCGCCGTGATCAAGAAATCGTTATTCAAAATCTGTTGGAATAGTGGCGCTTCAGGGTGGTGCGTATGCAATATCGCTCGCCCAGGTTTATCGCCTCGGCCCGAGCGTCCTGACACTTGGATGAGAAGTTGGGCGAGGCGTTCCTCGGCTCGGAAATCAGCGCTGAATAAGAGCGCATCGGTGTCGACGATACCGACTAGGGTGACTTTTTCTAGGTCATGGCCCTTGGCCAGCATTTGTGTGCCGATGATGATGGCGCCACCGGACGCCACCCGAGTTGAGTCAAGAGCGGCGTTAAGTTGGTCGACCGAGCCGATACTATCGCTGTCGATTCTTGTAATGGGGGTGTTCGGAAAGAGCGTTTCGAGGGCGAGCTCGGCTCTTTCTGTGCCAACTCCAACCCCCTGCCAGTGTTGGCTGCGACAGTTTGGGCAGTGAGTCGGCATCGGCTTTTGCGCTTGGCAGTGATGACATCGTAAACGCTGATTGCGCTGGTGAATCACGAGCCTAGAATCGCAGCGGTCACATTCCGCGATCCAGCCACAATCGTGACACAAAAGGGTATGTGCGAATCCGCGCCGGTTTAAAAAGAGCAATACTTGCTCGCCCTTGCCGAGCGTTTCGCGACAGGCCTCGATCAGTGGTGGCGAGAGTCCAGCAGTGAGTTGGCTCCGCCTTACATCAAGAATTTGCCAGCGAGGTAAAGCGGCTTGAGTAGCTCTTTGAGTCAGTTTCAATAGATCAAAACGCCCTTTTTGGACGTTGTAGAGGGTCTCAAGCGAAGGCGTTGCGCTCCCCAGTAAAATGGGACAGTCTTCAATTTGCGCTCGCTTAATGGCGAGATCGCGCGCGTGATAGCGAAAGCCATCTTGTTGTTTAAAGGCCGCATCGTGCTCTTCGTCAACGATGATGAGTCCTAAATTTGCGATCGGCGTAAACAATGCTGACCGTGTCCCAAGTAAAACTTTAAGCACACCAGTGCGGGCGTGATCCCAGATTCGAGTGCGCTCAGAATCCGTCAATCCCGAATGTAAAAGACCCACTGTATTGCCAAATCGCGCTCTGAACCGCGCTGCGGTCTGTGGCGTGAGCGCGATTTCGGGTACCAGTACTAGAGCATTCTGAGATCGTTGCAATACTTGCTCGATACACCTGAGATAAACCTCGGTTTTACCGCTTCCCGTCACCCCATAAAGGACTTTTGCATTAAAGCCGGTGGTCGCAGCCATTGCTGCCAGAGCTTGGCTTTGTTCATCGTTTAATTGAGGTTGACTGGTGTCATTGGCGTTGTTAGCGGCATGATCATTCGGGTGCAATACACAGGTCTGTGCAAGTTGTTTCTTGATCAACTCTTTGATCACCGCAGTGGTGAAACCTAAAGTCTTCAAGTCGTCGAGGAGACGGACCTGTTCTTGAAGGAGCTCAAGGAGCGCTGCTTGCTTTGGACTTCTCGATAAGCCCTCACTGGGATGGTTCGCGCCGAGTTTTGTAATGGTGAGGGCGGTCGGCCGTTGTTTTAGCTCGCCACCTCGTCGAAGCGTTGGTGGGAAGCACAACGATATGACTTCTCCTAAGGCGTGTCCGTAGTAGTGAGCAGACCATGAGCACAGCTCAATCAGTGGCGCGGTAACGAGTGATTGGTTATCTAACAGGCTAATAGCACGCTTAAGTTTCGCGTTTGCGATTTCTGAGTGTGGTGCAAGCCCGATGACGATGCCGACTGTGTCGCGACCACGAAACGGCACCAGTACCCGCGTGCCCGGCTGAATATCTCGGATCTGGTCATCAACACAGTCCACGGGTGGCAGATAATCGAAAGTGCCGTGAAGAGGCTTGGGGATAGCAATCTGTAAGACGCGCATGGTGGGCCGATCAGAAAATTCAACCGATAGTGTAACAGACATGCAGGCCCACTTGCTTATTCAAATAGCTGAGGTACAATGCTCGCCCTTTAAATTGAATCAGTGCGTGCACTGCGGTGCCTTACATCAGCTAAGGTGGCGGTGGTGCCTAACGGAGAGACAGCCATGAAATCAGATATTCATCCTAAGTACGAGCCCGTTGTTGTAGCGTGCAGCTGCGGCAATAAAATCGAGACGCGTTCGACGATCAGTGCAGATTTTCACATCGACGTCTGCTCGCAGTGCCACCCCTTCTTTACGGGCAAGCAGAAGGTTGTCGATAGTGGTGGACGGGTCGATCGATTCAATCGTCGCTTCGGTAATCGATCAGTTACCAAGTAGACATCAGAATTCTTTAAAAACCGCGCTCTGCGCGGTTTTTTTTTGCGATCCCCATCAAAATACGTCGAGCAAGAGTTCCTGGCTTTCGGCACCGACCTCAGCCGATGACCTGGTTGGTGTGTTTTCCGCTCTGAAATATTCATCCATGGTATTGGCTTGGCCGGGTTGTGCCAACAGGCCTGTATTGGTGTCGATGGTGGCGCGCACAATGCCCGCGGGGATGCGCCTGCTGTATTCAGGCATCTCGGCGAGAGCCTCTCGCATATAGTTAATCCAAATTGGTAGCGCTGCGGTGCCGCTATATTCTCTCGCGCCCAAATTTGAAAAATCGTCAAAACCGACCCAGGCCGTTGTCACAATTTTTGGGCTGTAACCCGAGAACCACGCATCCCTTGGCCCATTAGTTGTCCCAGTCTTGCCTGCTAAATCGCCTCTATTGAGCGCTAGCGCTTTCCGGGCGGTCCCATAGCGCACCACGTCCTTCAGCATGTTGTCGATAATGAAGTGAATCCTTTCATCCATAACCCGCGGCGCTTTGATGGGCGTCTGACGGCCACTCAACACCTCAGTCATCGATAATTCACTCCGAGCTTCCGGCAGGTCCAGGCAGGGGTCGCATCCCAGCGCTGGATTGGCTTCAAATACTATGACGCCATCACTGGTCTCGATGCGTTCGATAATAAATGGAGTGACAGCGTAGCCTCCGTTCGCCAAGATTGCGTAAGCCTTGGCGAGCTCCAAGGGTGGCATGGCGTGGGTGCCCAGTGCGAGTGACAGATCTGGCGCGAACGCCTCGGTGTCGAATCCTAAGGTCTGAGCGTAGTCAAGCATGCTTCGAACGCCCATTTGTTCAAGAATTCGAATTGATACCAAGTTAAGTGATTGAATGAGTGCTTGACGAAGACGTGTAGGCCCATAGAATTTGCCGCTGTCGTTCTCTGGTCTCCAGATGCCTTCGAGCGAAGCGTCTTTGAATACTTTCGGAGCATCGTTCACGAGAGTGGCAGCGGTTAAGCCTGAATTAAGTGCGGCAGCGTAAATGAAGGGTTTAAAGCTCGAGCCTGGTTGGCGTTTCGCCTGTGTGGCGCGGTTAAATTTACTCTTGCTGAATCCAATGCCACCGACGAGGCTCTGGATTCTGCCAGTTTCCGATTCGAGTGAGACCAGTGCGGCTTGTGCTTTGGGAAGTTGGGTGAGGGCATAGCGGCCAGAGGGGCGCTGCTCAACTCGGATTACATCACCAAGTGCGACGACATCACTCGCCCGCTTGGGCGCTTGACCAAATAAGTCTTCGTTGATGTAAGGATTGGCTTGTCGAAGTCCACGCTCCCAGTCGATCGTGACAATCGAGCCGTCACCCAGCAGGACCTCTATTGAACGCTCTGCGATCGCAACTACCGCTGCGGGGATCATGTCGGCAATGGTTGGCATTTGACGGATCGTCTCGCGCCAGGCGTCGCGATCCAGCTCAGGATCGCCGGCAAGTTCTGATTCGGCGCCACGGTAACCATGCCTCGAGTCATACTCTTGCAACCCGCGAATGACTGCGGAACGTGCGGCTTTTTGTAGATTTGAGAGCACTGTCGTGTAGACCACGTAGCCATCGGTATAGGCGCCAGACCCATACCGCTCGACCATCTCTGCACGTACCAGTTCAGCCACATAGTCCGCTCTCAGTTCGGACTGCGCACCATGGAGCCGCGCGTTTACGGGCGCACTCTGAGCGGTGCTGGCTTCGGCGTCAGTGATATAGCCCAGACTTGCCATTCGGCTGAGAATCCAATTGCGACGCTCTTTCGCAGCTTGCGGGTCGGATACCGGGTTGTCGCGAGAGGGTGCTTTGGGTATCCCGGCCAGAAGGGCCCACTCAGGAAGGCTTAAGTTCTGGATAGATTGTCCGTAATAGACTTCAGCGGCGGCCTCGAAGCCATACGCGCGATGACCAAGAAAAACTCGGTTAACGTACAGTTCAAAGATCTCCTGTTTTGACAGCGCTCGCTCAATCTCTATGGCGAGAACGATTTCGTTTAACTTGCGCATAAAGGTTCGGTCGAGCGTCAGGAAATAATTGCGTGCGACTTGCATCGTGAGGGTGCTGCCACCGCTGCCTTTCTGTCCGGTCGCAACCAGCTCCGACACGGCTCTGGCTAAGCCCATCAAATCAATACCGTTGTGATTAAAGAAGTTGTCGTCTTCGGCCGATAATAGAGCGTGTATGAAGGGTTTCGGAATTTCATTGAAACTCAGTGGAGTGCGCTTCTGTTCGCCAAATTGGGCGATGAGGGCGCCATCGCGAGAGAGAACCCGCATTGGTGTTTGGAGCTGCACATCCTTGAGGCTGGCGGGATCTGGTAAGCCTGGACTCAAGTATAGATACAGCGAGGCCGCTCCCCAGAAAAACCCGCAAATAGCGAATACGGTAAGACTGACAAGATTGAGAAGCCACCGTGGTAAGGACCTAGTCATGGGAAATAAAGACACTCCGGTGATGCATGGGTTGGATTATAGGCTGAATTGATGCGTGGTTGCGAGGGTTGGAAGTCTACCTGGGCAGTACTTGGTGGGTTAGAATAGCACTTATGCATTTTTAATAACTCGAGGTTACTTGTTGTTACATTTATTGGGTAAGAATTCTCGGCCTACGGTGTTGGGGCTCGATGTCAGCTCGACAACTGTAAAGTTGCTCGAGCTGAGTATATCGGAAGGCCACTACCGAGTTGAAAGCTATGGGGTCGCCACCCTGCCGCTCGATGCCGTGATCGAGAAGAC